>JBGQLM010000004.1:0-53754 GCA_041500085.1 Geobacteraceae bacterium | reverse complement strand
GGTCTGGAGATGAAAACCCGGAAACATCGGCGTTGAATTTTTCATGGTGCATTATGCCATTTTTAGCCAATATTTTCAGCTGTTTTGCTATGGAAAAATGCCTTAAACTAGCGCCATTCATGGATGTCCCCAAAATTCTGCTCTACTTACAAATATTATTTTGCCGCAATAGTTCATAGACATCGCAAACGCCTAATTTGCAGGCTGTTGCAACATCAGCACAGCCTTTTTGAATTTGTCTTATTTCGAGATATGCAACCCCTCTGCGGTTGTATGCATTTGCATGATCCGAATCAAGACGAATAGCTTGGTCATACTCTGCTATGGCACGATCAAACTGCTTGAGCTCGTAATAGGCAAAACCTCTTCCGTTGTATGCAGTTATATGATTCGGATCAAGACGGATAGCTTGGTCAAAGTCTGTTATGGAACGAACAAACTGATTTAGTTCGAAATATGCTCGTCCACGGTTATTATATGACGATGCATCATTCGGATCAAGACGGATAGCTTGGTCGAAGTCTGCTATGGCGCGATCAAACTGCTTGAGATCGTAATATGCAGCACCTCGGTTGCCGTATGAATTTGCATGATTCGGATCAAGGCGGATAGCTTGGTCATAGTCTGCTATAGCACGATCAAACTGCTTGAAATAGTAATATGCAATCCCCCGGTTGTAGTATGTCACTGCATCATTGGGATCAAGGCGGATAGCTTGGTCATAGTCTACTATGGCGCGATCAAATTGATTCAGCTTAACATGGACAGCCGCTCGGTTATTATATGGCGATGCATGATTCGGATCAAGACGGATAGCTTGGTCAAAATCTGCTATGGCTAGAACAAACTGCTTGAGATCGCAATATGCATTCCCCCGGTTGTTGTGTGACGCTACATCATTCGGATCAAGGTGGATTGCCTGGGTGAGGTATTCAACCGCCTTTTTCGGATCTGAACTTTTCTTCCCGTCCCACAAAGCAGCAGCCTTATCAAACCACTCCACCGCTGTCAGACCCTGACTGGCCGTATTGAACTTTTCCTTCAATTTAGCAGATTGTTGCAGAGTCTTCCCTTCTTGCTTGTTTTGCTTCTCCAGTTCTGCAATCTGAGTCAGCAGTTTTTTCTCACGCTCACGTGCCGCCTTCAAGTCCTTTAAGTGGTTTCTATCCTCAAGAAGAATTTCTAAACTCTTATCCAGCACAGCAGTATCCAGTTCCACCCTAACAGTTATTTCTAGGCCGAAGCCATCGCCATCGGTGTAGTTTTTCTGTTTGATCACTTCAGCTTTTGTTACCCCGGCGGTCAGGGCTAGTATCTCGTCGCTGTCAAACTGAGAGTTTTTGACAATGGTCGAACTCTCAATATAAGTACCGAATTGCTCAAGGGCTTCTCTCTTTGCCCGGGCTATACCGGCGGTTCTGGCATCGTCAGGGGACTGACTTCCGCCAAAAGATTGTTGCACAGTGTGTGTGACGGTCTCGATAGCAGCAAAGGCATGAAACGGCAGGAGGAATAACACTGCTGATAACAATGTTATTATGTATTTTTTCATACGATCTCCATTTATTCAAAGCTGATTAGCTACCTCTGGGCCACTCAATGAAAAATCGATCAGGCTCGCAGAGAAGAAATGTCCGATCGAACTCGCTGGCGGGAAGATTTGTGCGCTTTTGCTCCGGAGCACGAAACATCCCTGGCGGATTGCGGCCATCAGCGGCAATTAGGAGCCAGTTCTCAGACACGGTCTTTCGGTACTGATTGATCAGGGCATTCTTTTCAGCCAGTAATGATTCAACGTCAGAAGACTGAAACTCCTTGGACCAGCCAGGAGCAACTACCTGCCAACGAGGTATGATCTCACTCGGGATACCGAGTGCATAAACGAACCCCACCGGAGGAGGCATTGGTGGATCCGAATACAGATCGAGTCTGCACTGTTCAAAAGAATCAAGACTCACTTGACGGAGGCTTGCGACTATCGACTGAGCAAAATCACAGCGATTGACTGTTTGAAGAGTCTGCCCAGAATCGTCTTGGAAGTACACCTGTGCATTGATCGGTCGGTTCTTTATGCTGAAGTACAGTTTCTGCGCACGCGAGACAACAGACCGTTGAAGAGAGTATTCTTTCTGAAGCGCAGATCCTTTGGATGGCCCCCTGTCGCGGTCGAGTTGAAGTTCTGCGATCTCTACACCGACAATCTGCCCTTGATGTCTTATTAGGAAGTCTGGTCGTTCTCGAAGCTTGCGCTGGTCGTCAATTTCGAATTTCAAATCAGTTGCGGCTTGAAGTCGGTTCAACCAGAATTCTTCGCGGGCTTTCTTCTTAACTTCACACATATGAAACCTATCAAGTATCCCGTTATTAACCATTTCACGCGCACGCATGAACCGATAATCTACCAAAATGGAACAGCCTGTGCACATTAAAAAGAGAAACCATTAAGTACCGGAGCTACAAGAAACCATTAAGTACCGGAGCTACACATTTTACAAAGTCTCAATAGACATCTACTGCCCACTTTACGAGCCTAAAATTCCAACCTATAAAAATTGACTGGATGTCGAGGCCAACGGCACCGCATCCCACGTCCTCCCCTGCAACAACCTTCCATTCTGCTTCTTCGCCCGCTTCTTGCCGTCAACTCCCCAACCGCCCGAAAATACAATTATGAAGGTTGAATTATGAATTATGAAATTTCTGTCCTGCTCAACCTCTTCAGTGGCTCTTTCAGCCGGTTTGGTAGCAGGGACAGGGCAAAGCCGTTTTCATAACCCTTCACTCTCATTGCCTGCAGGCGCTTGGCCATAGCCTCGGCGTAGCAGTTTGCACAGCCTGGAGATACCTTGCTGCACCCCACGGCGGGGTTCCAAGTCTGCTCGGTCCATTCTATCGATGTTTGTGTACTCAAGTTGTCACCTTTGCCAGTTGTTACAAAAACAAAAGGCGGCCTCATGGGTCGCCTTCAATATTCTAGCTACTTCGGAACCACTCGTTAATGATATCCCAGGATATAAACGATGCTCCGATACACACCCACGAATGACCATCAAGCTGCCTTTTCGAGGTTGATTTCAGCATGGAACATGGCGGCAATGCTCAGCTGGTAATCGAGTTCGGGCCACTCGATGCCGGTGTTACGGCAGATGAAGCGATACTGTGTCAGTTGGGTCAGTGAGGCTTTCTTCAGTTCGGGATACCAATCCATCGGTGTCGAGATCATCCGTCCGTCCTCCAGTTCCACATGGAGGTAGCGCTCATCGACATGGACCGCCTTACCTTTTAAAGTATTCATCCCATTTCCTCTCGAATACGTCCCTGTTCAGATCAACAATCGCCAGTGCTTTTTTCAGATCAGACGGCTTCATGTAGTCCTCGCGAACTGACATTGAAGACAGTTCGATTGTAGCATAATCATCTCCCTTCACAATATGAATATGCCTGGGGAGATGCTCGTTGGCATAGAAGAAAAACTTGAAACCATCCTGTAAGAGCAATGTAGGCGACATCATGACACCTTTGGAATCCCGAAACTTGGCTGAGCCATTCTCTGCTTCAGAACGTCTATCCTGAATACAATCTCCTGTACGGTCATATCTCACCGGCACTTGGTGAAGATACCCCAACTGATTCAGTTCAACAAGCGGAAATCACAAACGAAAAAGGGCTCGATCCCCGATAATTCCGGGACATAATTCCGGGGATCTCTTACTTGATTTTCATTCACCTCGAATAGTAACTGCGGATGCTGGCAGTCCAGGCTTTTCTGCTACCTGACTAATCTCACTCCCACGCATAATAAACTTTGAGCTTGTTACCGTTTGGAATCCGAAGGAGGCCATCGTGCTGCAGTCTCCCCACAATAATTCCCGGTGCAATGCCGATTTCATCGGCGAATTGGGGAATTGTAGCTACGGTACGTCCATCCCAGTATGATAGAAAGCGTTTGAGATCTTGAGGATTAATCAGCTTGTCGCATGAAAAACGATTGGCCTCTGCCTCCTTTTCTCCATCCATGCCGTTACCCTCTATAAATACTTCTTTCTTGCCATGCTTCACGATATGTCCCGCTTCGTGGAAAAACGTAAACCAAAGCTGGTCGTTGCTCTTATATCTGAGGCTTAGTTGAATGAGCGCCTTGTCACCGATCCATCGCGTTGCACCTGAAACCCCGGTTTTCGGCAGTTCCCTGACAAAAATTACAGCAACGCCAACTTTCGCACACATTTCAATCAACTTCGGACAAAACACCTTCGGGTCCACTTCTTGCGTCAGCGAACGGATTTCTTCCAGCGCATCCTGAAATCCTTTCTTATCAAACGAGCCGCAGGTAATCTTCCGGGCCTCGATTTCTCCTTGTCTCAACCAAGCTGACACTGCCTCTGCACATGTTTCAAAGCGTTCCGTCTGACGATATGCTACCTGATGCTCTCTCCATACCGTCTCCCATTGATCCGGGGATGCGATCCCGAAGAATCGGAGCACCTCTTCAAGCTGATCAAGGGGGGCAGCACACTGCCTGATCCACCCGTACGTTGACATAATCCGAACCGGAATCCGCTTCAACCACTCAAGATGGAGATTAAGCCGGGCCTTTTCGGCCAACCGCACCTGGTCTTCCTGAAACTGACGTTCCAGAGAGCTCCAGAAAGATGCAGGGCGTCCAAATACCCGCTCAAACTTAAACGCCGTATCAGGGGTAATGGCAGCTTTCCCTTTTATGATTTCGTTGATGGTTTTTTTGGCCATTCCCGTCCGGTCGGCCAGCTCAGCCTGGGTCATGCCGTACGAATCCAGGTAGTCTTCCAGAACCTCTCCGGGAAGGACGAGATAATCAGGAATATAACTTGTTGCCTTACTCATGTGTGTCCTCAATTCCTATAATCTTGATTGCCGTAACCTTTCGCCAGTCCAGGCCCCCACCCTCCATTTGCGGAATGGGATCATGGTCTGGAACGAAGACCAGGCGATATGGATGGTCAAGATCGACCGACAACTGCCCATGCCTCTTGCCCTCTGTCAGCTCATGGCACCTGGAAGGAGGGCTCTTGGGTGGCCAAAAAACCATGAGGTTTTCCGCAGCACGTAACTCCGCCATCCTGATGCGAATGCGTTTTGCACGCGGTGCCCCATGGATCTTTTCAAGTTGGCTGCCCTCGTTGAAGGACTTCGAGATTTTTGTGTTTTGAAAGGATATATTCAAATCATAACACGCTTTTTAAAAAAGATAACCTTTATAGTTAATTTTTTTACGTCAGCCGTAAGCAGTATAAAATGTGGAACAGATTTATTTAGCATCAAATTCTTGAAGAATCCGTTTCCGCTATTCACCCACTCCGCTTCCCCGCACTCCCGCCCGTAAAAACAAAAAGAGTAAAGAGTAAATTATGGACACTTCCCATATTAACTTTGCGAGCTTTGCGCGAAACTGCTTTTTTCAGATAAATACAAAAAACCGCTTCACCGGTTCGAAACGGTAAAGCGGCAATGTCAAACGCTTAAGGGAGGCAAGGGAAAGCTCAATCGGAGACGTAATTTTTCCCCATCCCCTTCGCGCGCCTGAGGGCAATCATGACTACTTCCATAAACTCCTCCACGGACTGTTCCGCAGTCGCCTGGGCAATGCCCACCGATAGGGTCAGAGGGGGGAGCTTTTTGCCGCCGGGGGCGGGGATGTCCGTGTACATGACCTTCATCCGCAAGCGTTCAGCGACCTTCCTGGTCCGCAGCAGGTCGGTCTCCGGGAGCATCACCAGGAGCCGGTCTCCGGCATAACGGACCGCCAGTTCGGTGACCCGCAGGTATTCCATGATTGTCCTGGCCACCCTGTTCAGCGCCATATCGCCGCAGATGCGGCCATGCCTTTCGTTATAAGCCCTGAAGTCGTCGATATCCGCCATGAGCACGGAAAACGGACTGCCTTGGAAGGTGCACCGCCGGAGCGCCCGCTCGATCATCTGGTCGAACCATCGGCGGCTGTGCATCCCGGTCAGGACGTCCACCATGCCGTAACTGTAGAAGGAGTCCTCCAGCTGGGTTTTTCTGGATATCAGCTGGTTGGCCCTGCGGAGCCGCTCCGCCAGGCTTTGCAGAAGGTTGCGCGAGAAGGCATGCGACTCCTGCACCAGCGACCAGACCTGAGACTCTTCCAGCACCAGCAGCCGGCTGTCCTCTTCGGCCACCACATAAGCGGAGGTAGTGTTCCTGTCGATGACGGAGAGCTCTCCGATCGGCTCGCCCGGGCCGAAGCAGCATACCGGCTCCTCCAGCAGGGAATCGAGAAATACGCAGAGTTTTCCCGACAGCACCAGGTAGAGGTAATGATTGGGCTGATCGGGAGCGAGCAGCACCTCCCGGCTCTTCACCCGGTGAATCACGAAGGAGTCCACGACCCGCTCGATGGTCTCACGGGAAACATCTTCGAAAAGCTTCATCCTGCCAAGCTCGGCCACGTTCGGCTTGGATAATACATCAAACATTCTGCCTCCCGACTTCCTGCGCCAAGGCCCGCTCCAGGGCCTGCAGCAGCCTCTCGTTCTCCTCACCGGTCCGCACCGCCACCCGGAAAAACCGCCCGTCCAGACCAATGAAGTTGCTGCAATCGCGGATCAGGAGCCTCTCGGCAAGCAGTTTCTCCTGCAGCGCAGCGGCTGTCATGCCGCTCGTAATCTGCAGCAGCAGGTAGTTGGCCGCTCCAGGGAAGAGAGTCAGTCCAGGCAGAGCCCCGAGCCTTGCCACTAGCCGCTCCCGCTCGGCATCGACAAACTCCCGCGTCCGGCGGCAGTGCTCACGGTCCGCCAGCGCAGCCAGCCCTGCCGCCTGCGCCAGCTCCCCCACGTTCCAGGGGGGGAGGAGCTGCTGCAGCCGCTCAATCAGTGCCGGTGAAGCCACGGCATAGCCGAGCCGGACTCCTGGAAAACCGAAGAACTTGGTCATGGAGCGGAGGATCAGCCAGTCGTAATTGTCCTCGGGCAGCAGGTGCTTGGCCGACTGTTCCTCAGCGAAATCCATGAATGCCTCGTCGAGGACGAAAAAACAGCCGGACTGGCAGCAGAGATCATGCAGCGCAGCCACCTCCCGGGCCGGGTAGAGCCTGCCGGTCGGGTTGCCGGGGTTGCAGAATAAGAGCAGGTCGTACCCTTTGGCAAGCTCCGTTGCCACTCGCGCAAGATCGAGCGTGAAGCCGTCTTCCGGGGAGAGACATAGATAGTCGATACGCCAGCCCGCCAGCTCCAGCGCGTGAGCGTATTCGGAAAAGGTGGGAGCGATCAGCAGCGCCCGGCCGGAGCTCTTGCCGGTGAGGCGGGGGAGAAGGTGGATCAGCTCGGTCGAGCCGTTGGCAACAGCGATTCGCTCCGCCGGGAAAGCATGGTAAGCGGCCAACGCCCGGCAAAGCCCGGGAGAGCCGATTTCGGGGTAGTGGACGACCCGGTCGAAGGCAGCCGCCACAGCAAGCCGGACGCCCGGCGCCGGGCCGAGCGGGTTGATGCTGGCGGAGAAGTCGAGGAGGCTTTCCGGCTCGATCCCCATCGCCGCAGCAAGGGCGAACAGTGTGCCGCCATGGCTAAACCTGCTGTTATTCAGAGCTTCCCCCTTCTCCGGCATAAGCTGCCGCCATCTGTGCAGCGTTAACCGCCAGCTCGTTTCGCAGTTCCGGCGGTTCGAGCAGCTCGGCGTGGCTGCCGTAGGAGAGTATCCAGGAGACGATCTCCATCCTCCCCCCTGCGGTGAAGGCCAGATCCAGTGAGCCGTCCTGCAGCCGGGTGATCGTCTGGGTCGGGTGCCAGATCCGGTCCACAATAGCGTGGGCAATGGCCGCCGAAAAACGCACTCTTATCGCCAGCGGCTCCTCGGTGACGATGCCGAACGCCCCCTTGAAATGCTCTTCCGGATGGTAGTCGTCCGGGATCTCGAACCTTTCCTTCCCGATCGTTATCCCGGATATTCTTTCAACGGCAAAGATCCGGAGCGCAGAGCGGTTCCGTGCAAAACCAAGCAGGTAGAGCCCCCCTTTGTAGAAGATGAGAGTATAGGGATCAACCTCATAGCTTTCCGCTTTTTCTCTTGAGGGAAGTTTATAGAGAAGAGTGATGCGATTCTGGTAGAGAAGGGCCTTGCGCAGCTCTTCGAGGATGCCCGAGATCGAGGAGTAATCGCGCCTTCCCTGCAGAAGGGGAATGGCAACCCTGGAAATCCGCTCCAGATGGGCAGCATAGCGGGGAGGCAGTACCGAGTTAACCTTCCTGAAGATCGATGCGAGATCATCATGAAAGGGGGTTCCCTTAAGCATTTCCAGTTGAGGACGGAGAAAGTGGAGGGTCAAAAGCTCCTGCAGAGAGAAATTGACCGGCGGCACATCCTTGAATCCGGTGATGAACCGGTACTGCTTCCGGTCTCCCGACCATTCGGAGGTAAGCGGATAACCGGCGTCGGAAATGGCATTCAGATCCCGGTGGACTGTCCGCCGGTCTACCCCGCTCTCCTCTACTATCTCATCCAGCGTGATCCCGTGACGCGACTCCAGAAGGCGGATGGTGTCATGAAGACGCGACGCCTGCGAATATTTTTTTGCCGGCTTGCCGGGACTGTTTTTCTGGGTCATCGTGTGGCTATGGACCGGCTACTCCCTGAAGTTAACGAACTGCATCTCGATATCGAGATCCTTCCCCTTCAGCAGGGCTATTGCCTCCTGGAGGTCGTCGCGGTTCTTGCCGGTCACCCTGACCTGTTCATCCTGAATCTGGGCCTGCACCTTGATCTTGCTCTCCTTGATGACGGCAATGATCTCCTTGCCCTTCTCCTTGGAGATACCCTGCTGCACGGTGATGAGCTGACGTGCCATACCGCCTGATGCCGACTCCACTTTTCCGTATTGCAGGGCTTTTATCGAGATGTTCCGCTTCAGGAACTTCGACTGCAGCACATCGATTACAGATTTGAGCTTGAAGTCGTCATCGGCAAGAACCTTGATGGAATCGCTTTCGCGGGTTATTTCCGACTTCGATCCCTTGAAGTCGTAACGCTGGCCAATCTCCTTCACAGCCTGATTGACGGCATTGTCGACTTCCTGCATATCAACCTTCGAAACAATATCAAATGACGGCATAATCCCTCCAAATAGAAAATCAGGCTAAAGTTAAGGTCAAGGGGTTTTGCTTAACCTCAACCTCAGTCTCAACCTATTGTTTTATGACTTCGACCCCTTTCGGGGTTTTGAAATTAAACCTGTCATCAGTTACTTTTCCGTTAACCCTGACCTTGCTGTACTCGATCGTGGTCCTGTTACCCATCTGATCGTGCAGAACCGATGAGGCTATCGGGAAAAATGCCTCGGAGACCTTTGAGTTCCTCAACTTTTCGACAGCGTCGGCAGGCACATAAAGCTGGAGTTTAGCTACCGCATTATTATGTTTTTTCGGTATCAGCTCAAGGAGGTAATTACCCTTTTTATCCGGAGTTTCGGAGATGAGCCTGATGGTGAAATCATCGGAAAGGTTCCCCAGTCCGGTAAGATAACTGAGCGCAATACCATTGCCGCCGGAGAAGAGCTTTGCCGTTTCGGAAATTATGACCTGCCTGTTTTCGGGAAGATAGTACCAGACGCTGTGGCCGTTTGAAATGATCTGCTGTTTCGGTCTTACATAATTGAAGCGGAACATGGCACTGCCGCCCTGCTTCTTGAGAAATACCTCTCCGCTCCCTTTCTCCTCCCTCTTCAGGGCGGCGACATAGGTTCTCTGACTGAAATCGGCATGAAGGTCCTCCATGGAGGTATATCCGGCTTTCACTGTAGAGAGAATATCCTGAAGCAGTGTCTGCTGTGCGGAAAACAGAGTTGCAGGGAGAATGAACAGTAGCGAAAGGAATACGGTTACGAACCGGTAAAAATAAGCTTTTCTCATCTTCTTCGACCCTCAGGGCGTACAACCTGGACTTCTGCCGGCACACTGAACGTGAAGGTCAGGTCCGAGATCATGCCGTTTGATTTTATGTTGCTGAACTCCATGGTCGTGCTGTTCCCGTCATGATCTACGACTGTCGTGGAAAGAATCGGGAACAGGTGCGGCTCCGGAACTCTCGCCGGAGGCGCATTCACCTGCGGACGGGTGCCGGTTCTGTCAAGGAGCGACTCCCTGTTGACTGTTATGAAGAGGTTTTCAATAGTCACGCTCGCCCTTCGCGGTGTCAGTTCGAGGATATAGTTACCCGCAGAGTCACTCATCCTGCTGTTGAAGATGATTGTAAAGTCCTTTGAAATCCTGCCGAGCCCCTGCAGAAAGTTAAGTGCCCTCTCCCTTGAGATATCATGCCGGGACGGGTCGAAGAATTCAGAGACATCACTAAGGATTACTTCCCTGTTTTCCGGGAGATAGACCCACAGAGTCCTGCCGTCACAAACTATCTCCTGCCGTGTCGGGCGGAAATAATCGAAACGGAACTTGAGAGGCTCCGACCCGGAGGCAGGCTTCAGATACATCTGTCCGTCGGCACGATACTCCTTTTTTTTCTCGGCAATGGTAGACCTCTGAAAAAAGTCCGCCCTGACGCTGGTAAGTTCAGTCTGTCCGTTTCTGTCAGGTTTGAACGGCTTTTCAACCGTATTGATGACATCGGTCAGGCTTACGTTGTACTGGGGAATCTGGAGTGCAGAGACCGGAGAGACTGAAAGCTGAAGGGAAATCATCAGGAATGCCAGCGTAGGAAACCTCATAAATGCCCCCTTACAAAACCTTGTTAAGGATATCCACTATAAATACTACTTCTCCGTCACCAAGGACGGTTGCACCGCTGAGCCCCGCGAAAGCAGAGAGTGGCCTGGCAAGTGGCTTCACAAAAACTTCCTGATTCCCCAGCAGCCGATCAACCTTTACCCCGAGCCTGCGCCCCTTTATCTCGGTAATGAAGAGCGAAGATGTCTCTCCTTTATGCGGCCCGGATTCAATATTCAGAAGGCGGCTCAATGAGACAACCGGGACCATCGCGTCATCAAGGAAGAAAACCTCTTCATTATCGATCAAGGCAATCTCTTCACTCTTCAACTCCATCGTTCGCCCTACGGCAGTAAGCGGAACAGCGAGAGTAAACTTCCCGGCAGTAACCAGAAGGACGTTGATTATCGCCACGGTGAGCGGCAGACGAAGAACGAAGGTGGAACCTTTGCCAGGCTCGGTTTCTATGGACATAATCCCGCTCAGGGACTGGATGGTTGTTCTGACCACATCCATCCCAACCCCCCTGCCGGAAATGCCGGTTACTTTTGCAGCTGTTGAAAACCCTGGATGACAGATCAGTAAAAGTTTTTCGTCTGCGGACAAGGTTGATGCTTTTTCCTTCTGAATAACCCCTTTAGCCACTGCAGCTGAGGCTATCTTTTCCGGATCTATTCCTCTCCCGTCATCTTCAACCCTTATCTCTACCTGGTCCTTGTCTCTGAAAACAGAGATGCTGACCCTTCCTGTCGACACTTTGCCTGCAGCCTGCCTCTCCGAAGGTGTTTCGATTCCGTGATCGAGAGAGTTCCGCAGGATGTGAGCCAACGGGTCCCCCAAAAGTTCGAGAATGCTCCTGTCGAGCTCGATCTCGACTCCGGACATGGAGAACGTGATCTGTTTGCCTGACTCCCGCGCAAGATCGCGGATCATCCTGGGAAAACGCTCGGTGATCATCGAAAGAGGTATCAGCCTTACGGCCATGACCTGATCATGAAGCTCCCGGATAGTCTTACCGAGAGCCTCCATAGCCTCGTAAAAGTCCCTGTTCCTGAGCGATTTGGAAGTAATGGAGAGGCGGTGCTTTACCGTTACCAGCTCTCCGGTAGTCTTCAACAGGCGGTCAAGCACCGTTGTCCTGATCTTTACCGTCTGCTGAACGACAGAAGTCTCGCCCTTTGCAGCCGGCTGTTCAATGTCTGGTGACCGGGAAGCTCTTCCTTCATCCTTGCCTGCTGAAGCACCGTCTGATTCTGTACCGGTCGAAGGATCATAAGCGGCAATCCTTGCAAGGAGGTCAGCACTGCCCGTTCCGCCGCTACCGCCGTTTTCTATGTCGTCTACCATGGCAGAGAGAGCGGATTCTCCGGCAAGAAGGATGTCAAACAGGCCCGAATCAATTTCAAGCCCCTGCCTGACCCTGTCCATGAGGTTCTCCATCCCGTGGGCAAGCTCTGCTGCCTGCTTGAAGCCCATGGATGCAGCCATTCCCTTTACAGAGTGGGCAGACCTGAACAGCTCATCAATGGTCGCACGATCCTTAGGCTCGGCCTCAAGAACGATAACGAGCTTCGAGATGCTTTTGAGGTGCTCGCGCACCTCGCTGATGAACAGGTCAAGATATTGGGACATGTCCACGGCATCACTCCACTTATGCTACTAAAGACTTTTCCATTGAATCTATGAGCTGTTCCGGATCCAGTAGTTCAGCTTTGCCATCCAAGAGGATAAAAGTCGTTAATCCCGCCGCTCCTGAGGCCTGCTCAACAGAAACTATCTCATCACCAGAGATCATTCTCTCCATCTGCTCGACAACTATTGACAGCGAAGTCTCCGGCATTTTGAGCAGGAGCAGGTTGCACCCTTTCTTTACGGGGCCCGTCCCGACATACATCGAGAGATCAAAAACCACAGCCAACTTGCCATGGATATTGACCACTCCGCGCAAAAACCTTGGTGATTGCGGTATCGGATACTCCGGGAGCAGCTCTGATATCTCATCCAGATAATCGACATTTACAGCATAGCGCAGGCCACCCGTAGAAAAAAGCATATACCTGGTTGCCGCGCTATTCATCATCCTCAGATACATCCTCCGGCAGTCTGAATCTCTCGACAGCCTTTAACAGCTCTGATGAAAGCTGTGCCAGCTCCCTGCTGGCAGCAGCCATCTCCTGCATTGCTGCTGACTGTTCCTCGGTCGCGGCAGATACCTGCTCGGTCGCAGCGGCATTATCCTCTGCAACCTTTGCAATCTCGTCAATTGCCTTTACCACCTTTTGTGCGCCTTCGCTCTGCATACTGGAGAGATCCGCTATGCTGTTAGCCTTTCGTTCAGCCTCCATAACCGTCTGGACTATCGACTGGAAAACCTCTGCAGTACTGTTGATCTTCTTCTTGCCCTCATTGATCTGCCGTGAACTGGAGGCGAACGTGTCTCTGACTCTGACACTGTCTTCCTTGATCAGGGAGACCAGATCGATAATTTCTGAAGCAGAACGGCTGGTCCCGTCTGCAAGCTTGCGGACTTCTTCTGCAACTACAGTGAATCCTTTTCCGTACTCGCCTGCACGGACCGCCTCAATAGATGCATTGAGAGCGAGCATGTTCGTCTGACGTGCAATCTCTACAATAAGGTCGGCAATCTTTCCCACCCGCTGGAGCTTGCCGTTTAGCTCGGCGAACTGCTGTCCGGTGAACTCGACCGTATTGAGAAACTCTTTCATGAGTTCCATCGTCTGTGTCGCAAGATCAGTCCCCTGCTGTGCCGTTGCGGTAGTATCCCGTGCCGATTGTGAGGACTCTTTCGCCCTTTTTGCCACAAGCTCGACCGATACGGCAAGCTCATGAATCAAAGTGGATCCTCTTCCGGACATCTCCGCCTGAACCTCGGCCCCGTGAGAAATCTGCTCCAGTGCTTTGGCAATCTCTTCGGTGGTGGCATTGACCTCAAGGGTCGTTGAAGAGAGAGTGCGTGCAGACTCGGTGACATGCCCCGAAGCAGAGCGGATCCGGTTCACCAGCCCCCGCAGATTCTCAGCCATCATATTTATGGAACCGGCAATGGCAGTCGTCTCATCGGGAAAACGTTTTGATTTTACCTCGATATCCTGGGACAGATCCCCGTCACTTATCGCCTCCATTGAAGCAGTGATGTTTCCGATGTTCCGGCTGAGGCTTTTTGTAAGGATCCAGCCGAGGAGAAGGCCGGTAGTAAGCGCTACCACGTAGGCAAGGATATTGGTCATCTCCTGAGAATAACCAAGAGCTATTACCAACGCAGGTGAAAAGGCCACTGCAGCGACGACAACCACAATGCCCAGGATGAATTTATACCCGATCGGAATGAACAATCTGCACCTCCTTACATAATGATATCTTGTCGCTATACAGGAGCGGCAGCTAAACGGTATATCCGCTCCAAAGGGCAGACGGTCTGGAACGAGGACCTGCTTTCTCCAAGAATCGTCTCTGACTTCCCCAGTACGAGGAAAGCGTCCTCATTCAGGGAACGGGCAATATTGCGAAAGATCTTCTCCTGTTGTGCCCTGGCAAGATAGATTAGCACGTTTCTGCATAAGAGGAGGTCACATTCATGATAGATAAGACTATTGAACATCTCTCCCTGACTGAAACTGACCATCTCTCTTATGGATGGAGAGAGCCTGTACTGATTTTCCTCTTCTTCAAAATATTTCTGGATGTAGTTGATCGGAGTTTCAAGTAGACGGTCATGATGGAACAGGGCATTTTCTGCACTCTGGATGATGCCTGGATCGACATCGGTAGCATCAATAGAGACTGGAATCTCCTGCATCTCGCGGGTAAAGTGCTCTGCCAGTATAAGGGCAAGAGAGTATGGTTCCTCCCCGCCGGCACAGCCAAGACTCCAGAAGCGAAGTCTCTTTTTTCCTTTTTGCCTTGCCATCGAAAAAAGGTGTGGGATGATCTCGGCCCGCAACTTCTCGAATGCGGAAAGATTACGGAAAAACTGGCTTACATGAATTGTGAGAACTTTAACGAGTTTATCAACTTCGGATTTGTGGTTGATCAGCAGTTCACAGTAATCGTTAACGGTTTCGCAATGGGTTGCCCTGACACGGATAGCTATCCTTCTCCGTATGCATCTATCCTTATAGGCATTAAGGTTGAATCCCCGATTGAACAACAGGATCTGCCTGATTCTGGCAAATTCGCTCTCCGAAATCTCAATATTGGCATTTTCAGTAACAAAAAGCGGCTCGCCCGCCTGACTTTTAAAAGCTCCATCACAATCCAATATAATACCCCTGTTCAGACGTTGGCAAAATGGTCATAGCCGCTTGTTTCAGGGGTATAATGCCCCCCCTTGGAATCAACGAGAAGAATGCCGCCTGCCGTGGTTATCTCTCCGATAACCGTCACAGCTGTCCCTGAAGCTTCAGCCGCACTTCGTGCTTCATCCAGACGCTCAGGAGGAAGCGTAAAAACCAGTTCGTAATCCTCTCCTCCTGAAAGGGGAAAACGGTGGTACTCATGAGAACTGCTTGCTATTGACAGCTTGAAGCCGGAGGATAGCGGCAAAGAGTCTATTGTCACTATTGCACCTTTCCCGGACTGCGCAAGAATATGACCAAGATCGGCGAGCAGGCCGTCACTGACATCGATCATTGAAGAAGGAATCGATGCCTCGGCAAGACACCTTCCAAGATCGCTCCTGGGCACAGGATCAAGGTGTCGCATGACTGCAGCACCACTTCTCTCGCCCTTTCTCAGCATATCCAGACCGAGAGCCGAGTCTCCGAGAGTACCGCTTACACAGATGATATCACCTGCACAAGCTCCGCTCCGCCTGACTACCAATTCTGGATATTGCTCACCCTGCAGAGTGACACTTATTACAAACCCACCCCTTGAGGATGATGTATCACCACCGGCCAGAGTGACCCCGAAGTGGCCGGCCTGCTCGATAAAACCTTCTATGAAGCGGTCCAGAAATTCGAGTGGTAATTCCGGCGGAATTGCTACGGAAAGGAGCGCAAACTTCGGAATCCCTCCCATTGCAGCTATATCCGACAGGTTCACTGAGAGCGATTTACGCCCCAGAGTGTGCGGATCGCTCCAGGCAAGATCAAAATGCACCCCTTCCACCAGCATATCGGAAGTAGAAAGCAGTACCATTCCGGGAGAGAGTGACGTAACAGCACAGTCATCGCCGATCCCGACAAGCAGCTCTTCCGGAGTTCCGACCCTCTCTGAAATTCCACGGATAAAGCCGAATTCCCCTATTTCCGAGAGCCTCAAGCAGATGCACCCTTGCGGGTCGTGACAAGGACCTTGTTTACGTGAGCTTTTTTCTTGTGTACTACAGGCTCAACCACAGGCGGCCGGGAAAAAGGATCAGTTTCAAGCGCAACCTTGAATACCTCTTCAATCTCTCTGGCAGTGATAACCTTTATTTTTTTAAGTATTACTTTTGGTATGTCAACAAGATCCTTCTCGTTCTGCGCAGGGATAATAACTGTCTTTATCCCTCCTCTGATGGCTGCAAGGATCTTCTCTTTGAGACCTCCGATCGGGAGAACCTTGCCTCTCAAGGTGATCTCTCCTGTCATAGCAACATCCTTGCATACCGGGGTCTTGGTGAGTGCCGAGACCAGGGCCGTCGCCATTGATATCCCCGCAGAAGGACCGTCTTTCGGAATCGCTCCGGCCGGGACATGCACATGTATTTCGATACTCTGGAACAGGTCGTCCGAAAGGTTCAGCTCTTTCCCTTTGGAACGAATCCACGACAATGCGGCCTGGACCGACTCCTTCATGACATCGCCGAGTTGACCGGTAAGAATCAACCCGCCTTTTCCGTTCATGATTGTTGCCTCGATATGGAGGGTCTCTCCACCAACCGGGGTCCAGGCAAGCCCTGTCACAAGGCCGATTTCATTCCTGTCAGTCTCAGGCTCGCGGATGAACTTGGGAGGGCCCAGATACTTGCTGACATTTGCGGCATTAATCATGAAGCGCCTGCGCTCTCCTTCAGCCACCTGACGGGCTATCTTCCGGCAGATGCTCCCGATCTCGCGCTCCAGATTCCGAAGTCCAGCCTCTCTGGTATAGTTTGAGATAAGCGCCCGTATCGCTTCGTCCGTGAACGTTATATGCCTGCTAGAGATACCGTTATCCCTGGTCTGGCGGGGGACAAGGTATCTCTTTGCTATCTCCAGCTTCTCTTCTTCCGTATAGCCGGATAGATTGATTACCTCCATCCGGTCAAGCAGCGGACTGGGGATTGTGTCCACCTGGTTGGCTGTTGCAATAAACATTACGTTTGAAAGGTTGAACGGAAGGTTGATGTAATGGTCCGAGAACATATGGTTCTGTTCCGGGTCAAGAACTTCCAGCAAAGCCGATGAGGGGTCGCCGCGGAAATCGGAACCCAGCTTGTCAAGTTCGTCGAGCATGAAGACCGGGTTGTTCGTACCTGCCTGCTTCAGACCCTGTATTATCCTTCCGGGAAGAGCTCCGACATACGTCCGCCTGTGACCGCGAATTTCTGCCTCGTCCCGCATCCCGCCCAGAGACATTCTTACGAACTTACGCCCCATGGCCCTTGCTATCGACTTGCCGAGCGATGTCTTGCCGACCCCCGGAGGGCCTACAAAGCAGAGGATCGGACCTTTCATCTTCTTTCTCAGCTTGCGGACCGCCAGAAACTCCAGAATCCGCTCCTTTATCTTCTCCAGGCCGTGGTGGTCTTCATCGAGGATCACCTGTGCCTTCTTGATATCCAGCGAATCGCGTGTAGTCTTGCTCCAGGGGATCTCCACCATCCAGTCCAGGAAAGTACGGAGCATTCCGGACTCGGCTGAATCAGGGTGCATCTGCTCCAGGCGTCCGAGCTGCTTGAGAGCCTCCTTCTCGATGTTCTTCGGCATCTTTGCATGCTCTATCGCCTTGCGGATTTCGAGCATCTCTTCCGACCGGGAGTCGGTTTCGCCAAGCTCATGCTGAATAGCCCGAAGCTGCTCACGCAGGTAATACTCTTCTTGACTTTTCCCCATCTCCTCTTTTGCCGCGGTCTGTATCTTGGCCTGCATGCTGAGGAGTTCATGTTCCTTTGCGAGAAGCTCATTGACCCGATTAAGTCTTTCTACAGGGTCGGTAAGTTCAAGGATATTTTGTGCTTCTTCGACCTTCAGACCGATGTTGCTAGAAATAAGATCGGCAAGGCTTCCGACATCCTGCATGTTTTCGACAATCACGACCACCTCGGGAGAGATCGCTTTCCCGAGTGCTATAATCTTTCCGAGCTGATCTTTTACAGACCTTACCAGCGCCTCAAGCTCAAGCGACTCCTCAGGTGGCGGCGGCTCGACAATCCGCTCGATCTTCACCTCATAGTAAGCATCGGTTGTCTCGTAAGAGATAATGCGTGCCTTTGCCAGCCCCTGGACCAGAATTTTCACACGACCATCCGGCAGCTTCAGCATCCTCATTATCATCGCCACTGTCCCGACCTGATAAATTGCTTCAGGAGGCGGGTCATCGTCCCCCACATCCTTCTGGGTAGCAAGAAAGATCAGCCTGTCCCCGGCGAGTGACTTGTCAACAGCGTTTATGGACATCTCCCGACCTACGAAGAGGGGTAGAATCATATACGGATATACTACAACATCCCTTACGGGTAGAAGCGGAAGCGTTTCCGGAATTTTAAGTTCTTCACTCTCCTGCAACGGCTCGACTGAAATTTCCATGTATTACTCCTTAAACAAAAGACATAATTTTCAGGGACAACGTTTCGGCACCCGTATCGATAGCACGCCACGTTCATAAACCGCTTTCAGGCATCCCTGATCGAAGGCAGGAGGAATCTCGATCGTACGGGAAAATCGCCCGAAATGTCGTTCAAGACAGATATAGCTCATAGCAGACTCAGACTTGTCATACTTCTTTAACCCTTCGATCCTGATTGACGATCCCACAACATTCACATTGAAATCATTTTCAGAGAAACCGGGGAGATCAAGCTCGATCACAAAAAAGCCGGCAGCTTCATAGATATCGACAAGCGGAGAGAAGTCGTGCAGCCCTCCCCCGTGTTCTCTCATATGGAATATGTGATTGAACATCTCATCCATATACTGACGGAAGACGGATATCCATGCTGCTGAATCGTTAGGTTGAATCGCCATACTCCCTCCGGGGAAATATGTCAGAACTGCTGTCAGCTGAGTCCAGGGTACGTTGATGATTTAATCATCTTTCCCTTGAAAGTCAAGCCATTCTGCCTGCATTTGACTGCTGACGAGCCCCTTCTGTCGCTAATTAATTGAACTTTTCACCTTATCAGTGTATTATTTTTCACTTCATGGCTGGTAAACCGGTGTATTCAACGGTTTACAGACCATAATCCATGCATGGACAGGCATCAGAGGTCTGATATATGAGAAAAATAGTACTGTACATAGTAATGGCAGCTTTGACCACAGGCTTTACATGGGGGAAAAGCAGCTCTGAAAAATGTGAAGAGGCTAAACAGCTTGCACTTGGAATAGTCTCGACAACTGCCCGGGAAAGCATGCTCAAGACAGTAGATTCAATCAGGGAGTTGTGTCCTGATGGGGCTGCCGGCCAGTTCATCAACGGATACGGCTTTGAAATCGTCGGAAATCTTGTCCGGGCCATGCATTCATACAAGGAAGCACTCCGCATTGATCCCGACTTTGCGCCTGCAAGCGGAAGGTTGGGCCTTATTTCCCTGGAGACAGGCAATGAAGAGGATGCGACCCTGGAATTGACCCGCGCTATTCGTAGCCATCAAGATCCACTTTATCATAAAGCGTTGGCCCGTATCTTCAGATCGAGAAAACTCTTCTCCCTGGCCATTCAGCATAACTATGAAGCTGTGAAGCTCAGCCCGTCAGACGCAACCCTGCTCTCTGCCCTTGCCGAAACCTACAAGGAAGCAGGCCAGGTGGACAAAGCCGAAGAAGCCTATCGCCGTGCAGCTTCACTGAAACCAGGGGACATCGACTCGCTCAAGGGTCTCGCCTCGGCATATATATCCACAGGACAATACGATAAAGCGCTTGAGACTCTCAGGAAGGCAGAGGCGGCAGCACCTCTCGACAAGGATGTTCACCGCCTGAAAGCAGAGACCTACCTGAAAAAGGGCGACAAGGCCAACTCAGACACAGAGTCCATACTAGGCGGCATACAACCCTCCAAACCGCTCATAGCCCCGGGAAGAGGCGACGCCTTTACTGCATCCAGGGAGTTCGACAAAGCAATCGAAGCCTACCGGGAAGAAATAGCCCAGAATCCTGAAAACGGCGAAACTCGCCAGAAACTGGGCAATTCGCTTATGGCTGCAGGACGCGATGACGAGGCAATCTCCGCTTACAAGGAGGCTTTACGGCTGAAGTCGGAAAGTCAGGAACTCCATTACAATCTCGGCATTCTCTATGAGAAAAAGGGACTTCATGATGAAGCTGTCGTCGAATACAAACAGGCCCTGCAAAATGGAGAGAATATCGATGTGAGATATCGACTCATCACCATCTACACGCAGAGAGGCAGCCTCCAGCAGGCAACCGAGCAGTACCGGATACTTCTCAAAGCAAACCCGACCGATCAGGCCCTCCTGATGAAGCTGGCTAGGGCTTACTCCGCCTCGGGCAACGCGAAGGACGCGATCTTGACTTTACGCGAGATCACACAGATAAATCCGGACAATCTTGAAGCCCACAGGGAGCTGGCAGCCCTTTTCAAAAAAGGTAATCAGCAGGATGAAACCGAAAAAGAGTACCGTGAAATAATCCGGATAAAAAAAGACGATATGGATACAAGAGGTGCCCTCACCTCTATCTATGTGAAGAGAAAAAGTTATCCTGAACTGATAGCCCTGCTTAAAGAGAATACGGAGATGGCTCCGAAAGACTCGACTCAGCATTATAAACTGGGGCTGGTCTACGAATTCCAGAAAGAGTATGAGAATGCTTCTGCGAGCTACCTGGAAGCGATCAAGCTGAAGGAAGACAATGCAAAGGCTCTGAATGCGCTCGGACGGGTCAACATGAAGACCGGGCATATAAAAGAGGCCAAAGAGTACCTGGAGAAGGCAAAGGCTGCAGATCCAAGCATGGAGGAGGCAACGCTGCTCCTCAGCAATATCAAGGATGAGCTGGCTCCTGACCCGTCGAAATACAAGAAAAACAAAAAGGGCAAAAAAGGGAAGAAAAGCAAGTCATCCAAGAAGAAAACAAAGAAGAGCAGTGCAAAAACCACGAAAAAACCGGCTGCGAAAGCAGCCTCAGGAGCGGGGCAGTAACCCGGCCGCCTCGCCTCTTGCCATAAGCACGGCTACCGCCCTTCTCCCCTCCTCGCCGAGATCAAGGGAGAAGTCATTCACATACAGGCCGATATGGGCATCGCAGACTTGATCGCTCATTTCCTGGGAATGCGCCCGGATGTACTCCCGCGCAGCCTGGGGGTTTGCCTGGGCATAACCGATGCTCTTCGCTATAAGCTGCCCTACCATATCAAAAACTTCGCTCCCCAGCGAACTTTTCGCGACAATCCCGCCAAGAGGTATGGGACAGCCCGTATCTTCCTCCCACCACTCTCCAAGATCGACCAGCTGGAAAAGCCCATACTCCCTGAAGGTAAACCTCGATTCGTGAATTATCACTCCGGCCGCGACCTCACCTGATGCAACAGCAGGCATGATCCGGTCGAACGGCATATAGACCAGATTGTCCAGCTGCGGGGCAAAAAGGCGCAGCAGCAGCGCTGCCGTGGTGTACCGACCAGGGAGGGCAACCGGCTTGCTGAGGAGAGAGGTGACCGGGCACTCTTTGCTGCTGACGAGAAGAGGCCCGCAGCCCCTGCCGAGGGCAGCCCCGGAAGGCAACAGAGTATAATTATCTCTGATATGGCCGTAGAGATGGAATGATACCTTCGTGACATCAAATGCAGCTGCAAGCGCCTGCTGATTGAGCTGCTCAACATCCATGAGATGCTCTTTGAAGGAAAGATTACCCGCAGTCACCAGATCATTGACAAGCGCATGGAAGATGAAGGTGTCATTCGGGCAGGGAGAGAATCCGAGGGTCAAGGTCCTGTTGACGTTCCTCACATGACCTCCCTCTCAAGACATCTGAGCAGAAACCTCTGCACCATCTCCACGGAGCGGGGAATATCCCACTTCGAAATGTCACGATCCTCGACCATATTGCTGATCCCGCGGATTTCGAGGAATGGAGTATCATAGAGCAGCGCTACATGGGCGGCCGCAGCCCCTTCCATATTCTCGCAGATCCCTCCGAAACGACGAAACAGTTCGTTTCCACGGCTTGAAGTGCCGCTACAGGTGGAGACGGTTACGAATTTGCCTCGCCGGACGGGAAGTTCCAGGGATTTGGCAAAATGAAAGACTTTCTCTGCCGTCTGCATGGAGAGCGGAAACTCGTTACTGTAACGGTTCCCTTTACGTTCGACTGAAGGGATGCCGATTACCTCCAGAGTATGCCAGCCATCGATCGTCAGAACACCTTCGTCGCCATATATCTCGGCAGTAGCTACTGCCAGACCGCCAACCGTCAGACCGCTCCCCAGATATGCCCCCCCGCACCCCGTGCTCACCAGCAGCCTTGGACGCAATTTCTCCAGGAGGAGGGCTGATACGGCAGCCGCATTCACTTTTCCCATCCCTGTAAGTGCCAGATAAACTATCCCTGAAGGTGATTCCCCTTTCCAGACAGGCCTGGGGGAGGAATCTCCGACAGGAACCGCATTGAGAGCCCTGATCAAAAGAGAGAGCTCATTTTCGACTGATGCGGTTATCAATATGGGTTTACTGCTGCATTTATTTCCGGATAGCTCTGTCATAAACGCCTTTCAAAAGAAGATTACTCTGGTAAGCTTGGATAATACCCTCTTTCCCGAAGCTATACAAGCAGAGTAAAAAGCCGCTTAATCGGCCATTTCCCTTGCATGAGCTGATGAATTAACCTATATTTACAGACTAATCAACCCCTGCAAAAGGCATTGTGTGAACAGGCTGCTGACTCCCATAAACTACGCTCTTGTCGTCTTTATCATTGCAATTTCTGCCCTGATTGCATCCGATATCGTATCTTTCAGAATTTCAAAAGTTTTCCCGAAGAAAATATCCGGAATCACGGCAACTCCGGCACCGGCACAAGGAGGGGAAGAGCTGGCGGCTTTTTCTTCCATCCTCTCAAGGGGACTCTTCGGCAAAGCTACACAGGGCAGCTTGACCCCGATTGCTCCAAAATCCGCCGGGAAGACGGAGGCTGCGGGTTTCAATATTTCGGACTTCACACTTCTGGGGACTGCCCAGGGCTCACCCAGGGAGAGTTTTGCGCTGATACTGAAGAACAGTTCGAAAGAGGAGCGGGTCTTCAGAATGGGAGATATGGTCTTTAATACCGGGCCGCTGGCCCTGGTCAGAAAAGATTATATAGAGATACAGACCGGTGCGACGCGGACAAAACTGGCTACTCCTGCAACTGCATCGTTATCAACTCCTGCTGCTCCTGCTGCACCTGGTGCCGCTCCTTCCGGGAATACGCTTGCTTCACAGACAAGCAGCGGGAATTTCGTCATTGACCAGCGCGCCCTGAATGCCTCTCTTGACAACATCGGTCAGGCAATGACCGACGCAAGGCTCCTGCCGAGCATTAAAGACGGCAAGGTTGAAGGGTTCCGGGCATCCGAAGTAAAACCGCAGGGGATATTCGGTACGATCGGGATAAAGAATGGCGATGTCCTGCTCAGGATGAACGATTTCCCGATAGACTCACCTGAAAAGGCGATTCAATCATTTGCAACCCTTAAAGGGCAGAGCCGGATAAAGCTCGACCTGATTCGTGACGGTCAGCCTACGACATTTAATTATGACATCAGATAACCTTGATGACGCGGGAACGGTGATAAGAATGACAAAAACTCCATGTGGCAAAATTTCGGCAGTAACCCTTATTCTCCTGGCATGCATGCTTCTTCCTCTCCCTGCATATGCCAAAGGGGTGATTCTCAACTTCACCGATGTAGATATCGCGACCATGGTAAAGTTCATCAGCGATCTCACCGGCAAGAACTTTGTCATGGACGAGAAGGTGAAGGGGAAGATCTCGGTCTACTCTCCGGCAAAACTCTCGAACGAAGAGGCTTTCAACGTATTCACCTCCGTACTCGAGCTTAAGGGGTTCACCCTGATCCAGTCCGGAAAGGTTTACAAGATAGTCCCGACAGCCACTGCCAAGCAGTCAGGCACAAAACTTTACGGGAACAACGAGAAAATACCGGTAAACGAATCTTACGTTGCAAGGGTCATTACGTTAGAGAACATACCTGCGCAGGATGCCGTCACCTTCCTGCAGCCGGTTATCTCGAAAGACGGCCATGTCTCGGCATTCGGCGCTTCCAACATGCTTCTTGTTGTAGATTCATCCATGAACTTGCAGAAGATCGTCGCCATTGTAGAGATGATCGATGCCGAGAAGCGCCGTGAGTTGCCCGAGGTGATCTACCTTAAAAACGCCGGAGCCGAGAATATCGCAAAAGTTCTTCAGGACTGGGCAGGCAGCAGAGCTAAACAGCCGGGTCAGGCAGCCGCTCCATCGATAGGAACCACGATCGTTCCGGACACCAGGCTTAATGCAATCCTTGTTTTCGGTGCAGAGAAAGACAAGGAGGAGATCAGAAAGCTCGTCGCCCTCGTCGATGTCGCCCCTCCTACCAGCAGCGGGAAAGTGAACGTCTACTACCTTGAGAATGGCGATGCCACCGATATCGCCAAGGTTCTGGATGGAGTCGTAAAAGGCTCTGCAGCCCAGGTCCAGCCCGGCCAGGCAGCGGCGCCGCAGAGTTCCCCCTTTGACGGCGGCAAGATCACCATCACCCCGGACAAGGCAACCAATTCCCTTGTCGTCATGGCATCGCCGACCGACTACCAGAACCTGCTGCAGGTCATCCAGAAACTCGACCGGAAACGCCGTCAGGTGTTCGTCCAGGCACTTATTGCCGAGGTCTCGCTGGACCGGTTGAAGACTTTGGGAGTGCAGTGGGGAGCCATCGCCGGCGGCGCCACCAAGACCGCCACCGCCGCCGGGATCTACGACCCGCAGAACGTTATCAGCTCGGTCCTCGGTGCAGTGACGGCCTTGAGTCAAAGCGGCATTAGCATCCCGAACCTGGGGACCGGAACACCGCTCAACTTCGCGGTGGCCCTTCAGGCGCTGGAAACTAACGGTATCCTGAACGTTCTCTCCACCCCGTCCATCATGACCTCGGACAATAAAGAGGCGGAGATCTTCGTCGGCGAGAATGTCCCCTTCAAGGGGAGCATCACCTTTAACGCCAGCTCGCCGAACAGCCCCCAGCAGGCTATTGATCGCAAGGATACCGGCATCACCCTGAAGCTGACCCCCCAGATCAGCGAAGGTGAGTTCGTAAAGATGGATATCTACCAGGAAATCTCGGCAGTCAAGGATTCGACCAGCACCGGTGCACTGGCTGACGTAACCACCACCAAGCGCTCTGCCAAGACCTCGGTCGTGGTCAAGGACCAGGATACAGTCGCCATCGGCGGCCTCATCCAGGACAAGGACCAGGACACGGTCAGCAAAGTGCCGTTTCTTGGCGACATCCCCCTGCTGGGCTGGTTCTTCAAGACCCGGAGTGTTACCCGCCAGAAGACCAACCTGCTGATCCTTCTCACACCCAAGATCATCAAGAATCCGGGGGACCTGAACGATGTCTCGCAGCAGATGAAAATAAAATTCAACGATGCGGCCCGGAAAAGCGATCCGCTCAATATCCCTGCCGAATTAAGCATCAAACCTGCGGAAAAAGGGCAGACACCCGAAACCGGAGGGAAATAGCTTGTCAGGATTCAGTGAGTCAAAGAAGCTTGAAGAGATTGCCTCCCGCATGGGATTACCGTTCCAGGCCGAGATTCATGACGCCGACACCGATGCAACCTGGCTGTCACGCATCCCGCTCTCTTTTGCCAAGACAAACCTGCTGCTGCCGCTACGTGACGAGGACGGTATCCTGCTTGTCGCTATGGGAGACCCGACAAATCTGCTCGCGCTTGATGAACTGCAAGGGGCACTCGGTACTCCTGTAAAAGGGGTTGTTTCGCCCCCTGAAGAGGTGCTTTCCGCCATAAACCGCCTGTATGCCCGGCACTCCGGCTCGGCACAGGAGGTTGTTGCCGAACTTGAAGCAGACGAACTGTCGACGGTTGCCAGCCAGTTCAACCGTCCCCAGGACCTGCTGGACCTGACCGATGAAGCCCCGGTCATCAGGCTTCTGAACTCGATCCTTTTCCAGGCGGTGAAGGAGCGGGCAAGCGATATCCATATCGAGCCGTTCGAAAGGGAAGTTGATGTCCGTTTCCGGATCGACGGCATCCTCTACAAGATGCTCTCCCCGCCTAAACTGGTTCAGGAATCCCTCACCTCCCGGGTCAAGATCATGGCAGGGCTGAACATAGCCGAGAAGAGACTCCCGCAGGACGGACGTTTCAGGGTCATCGTAGCTGGCCGCGATGTAGACATAAGGGTATCGATCATACCCACCTTTTTCGGAGAGCGGACCGTGCTCAGGATTCTCGACAAACAGCGCGGCGTACTCTCTCTTACCGACATCGGTCTGCCGGCGCACGAAAATGTCGTGGTCGAAAGACTCCTGACCCGCACCAGCGGGATCATACTGGTCACCGGCCCTACCGGCAGCGGGAAGACGACGACTCTCTACAGCGCCCTCACCACCATAAATTCTCCCGACAAGAACATCATAACCATCGAAGATCCTATCGAGTACCAGTTGCCGGGTGTCGGACAGATCCAGGTGAACCCGAAGATCGATCTTACGTTTGCGAACGGTCTCCGCTCGATTCTCAGGCAGGATCCGGACATCATCATGGTCGGCGAGATCCGCGATGCCGAGACAGCCGAGATAGCGATGCAGGCGAGCCTCACCGGTCACCTCGTGCTCTCGACTCTCCATACCAATGACGCCCCCACAGCCATCACCCGCCTCATAGACATGGGAATAGAGCCTTTCATGGTTGCCTCCACTCTTTCCGCAGTGCTTGCCCAGCGGCTGGTCCGCAGAATCTGTCCGCACTGCATCGAAACGTACCGACCGGAACGGGAATATGCCGGGATAACCCTCCCTGAAAAACTCTACCGGGGAAAAGGGTGCGAGAAGTGCTTCAACCTGGGAACGACCGGCAGAACCGGAATCTACGAGCTCCTGCCGATCGATGCCGAACTCTGCTCCATGATAATCCGCCGGGCCTCCGCAAAGGAGATCAAGGAGTATGCGCTTGCAAAAGGGATGCGTTCCCTTCGGGATGACGGCCTCCAGAAGGCCTTCGCAGGGGTAACTACACTTGAAGAGGTTCTCCGGGTGACGCAGGAAGATTATGCCGATATTTCACTATAAGGGGTACAAGCAGGACGGCAAGGAGACCTCGGGCACGATCTCTGCTGACAGCATCAGAGATGCCAGGGAAATGCTGAAGGGGAGAAGCATACTCCTTTCCGGAATAGATGCTGAAGGAGCGGGCAAAGGAAGAGCAGGCATACTGAAATTCAGGAAAGCTGTCGGCCTTCCTGAACTTGCACTGCTGACCAGAAGGCTGGCAACACTGGTCGGCGCATCGATGCCGCTCTTTGAGGCCGTTGCCACCCTTATGGAGCAGGAACGTCCGGGGGAGATGCGCAGCGTCCTCTCACGGGTCAAGGAGAAGCTGGCAGAGGGCAAGGGGCTGGCAGCCGCACTCTCCGAAGAATCTCCGCTGTTCAGTGACAGCTACATCTCCATGGTCGCTGCTGGAGAGGCAAGCGGCGCGCTTGATACGGTACTGGAGAGACTTGCCGATTTTCTGGAAGAGCAGGAAGCCATAAGAAGCAGGGTCACCACGGCACTGGCCTACCCGATCCTGATGGCAATTGTCGGCGGAGGGGTGATGCTTTTCCTCCTTGCCTTTGTCATCCCGAAAATCAGTGCCGTCTTTGCCGACAACAAGGCAGCCCTCCCCCTGATAACCATCATACTTCTTAAAGTCAGCACTGTTGTCCGTAAAGGCTGGTGGCTGCTCCTTGCAGCTTCGGCAGCGGTCGTCTTTGCCTACAAACGCCTGATAACGGACGAGAAGTTCCGCCTGAAAAGGGACACTCTGCTGCTGAAGATTCCCGGCTTCGGATCACTCTTCCAGAAGCTGCTGCTGGCACGCTTTGCCAAGATTCTCGGTCTTCTCCTTTCAAGCGGCGTTCCGGTCATCCGGGCGATGGAGATCACATCCGAAGCCGTGGTAAACCGTAGCTACAGGCTATTCCTCGGCGAAGCGAAAGGAAGCCTGATCGAAGGGGGCAAACTTTCGGCAGCTCTTTCCCGCAGCCCGCTCTTTCCGCCCATACTGATTCATATGATCGGAATCGGCGAACAGAGCGGCACAATGGAAAAGATGCTGGAAAAAGCGGGCAGCACTTTCGAGCGGGAGTTTGATACCGCTACGACTCGGTTCATGGCGCTTCTCGAGCCGGCCCTGGTCCTCTGCATGGGGCTTGCGGTAGGGTTTGTCGTCATCGCGGTGCTGCTGCCGATATTCCAGCTCAACCAGTTGATCAAATAAAGACAGACTTTGGGAGGGTCCAATATGAAACATCATTTACGCAGCAACAGCGGTTTCACCCTGATTGAAATCATGGTCGTTATCGTCATCCTGGCTCTCCTGGCGGCCCTGGTAGGTCCGAAGATCATCGGCAGGAGCGATGATGCCAAAATTGCCGATGTCAAGGTACAGATCAGGAACCTCGAAACCGCCCTCAAGCTCTACAAGCTCGACAGCGGAGCGTACCCCTCCACGGAACAGGGACTCTCCTCACTGATTACCAAGCCCACAACCGGTATCATCCCGAAGAACTACAAGGCCGAAGGTTATCTGGAGAGTAAAACCCTCCCGAAAGACCCGTGGAGCAACGAGTATATCTACCTTTCACCGGGCGAGCACGGCGACTATGACCTCTGTTCCTACGGCTCCGACGGTGCAAAAGGGGGAGAAGGCAAGGCTGCCGACATCTGCAGCTGGAACATACAATGAGAGAAATTGAGGACCGAGGATCGAGGATAGAGGTTCGAGACCAGATTACTCAACCTCACGCTTCGCTCCTCGCCCCTCGTTCCTCGGGTTTTACCCTCATAGAGCTGATTGTCGTCCTCGTGCTTGTTTCCATAGCTGCAGCCCTGATCGCACCCCGTCTGCCTTCGACTGAAAGCATGGAGCTCAAGAGCTCGGCACGAGCGACGGCTACGATGCTCCGTTATCTGGGAGAGCGCTCCATCGGCAGCAAGAACATTTATCGCCTTCGCATCAATATGGCCGACAACTCCCTGAGTGTGACAAGAAAGCTCCAGAACGGTGACGAGATCCCTCCCGACGATCCTCTCCTGTCACGAAAAGCCCTGGCCAAAGGGATCACCATAGCCGATCTGGAGAACCCGAGACTCGGTAAAGTGACGGAAGGGGAAGTTCTGGTTGATTTCGGGGCAGCCGGACTTTCCGAATTCCTGACACTTCATCTCTGCGCAGCAAAGGGTGAGTGCTATACGGTTGCCGGCTATCCCCAAGGGGGAAAAGTCAAGCTTCTGTCCGGATACCAGGAGGTTACCCTGTGAAAGGGTTCTCTCTCCTGGAGGTGCTGATTGCTCTGGCGATAATGGCCGGAGTTGTCATGACCGTCATAGTCTCTTTCAATTACCATCTCGGGATAGTTGCCAGGGACAAGGGCGAGACTGAAGCCGTGCTCCTGGGCAGAGCCAAGATCGATGATCCGGGGTTCAAATCCCTGCCTCCGGGCAAGGGGGATTTTGCGCCGGCCAGAGCCGATATTACGTGGGAGAAGAAGGTCAGCGAAACCGAGTTTCCGGGGATAACACGGATGACCCTTACGATCAGCTGGGACAGCAGCAAAAGGAACCTCACTCTTGTCCGATATGCTTCCACACTCTGACATTACTCCGGCAATTAAACATCACAACCCTGATGTAGAGGCACGGCAAGCCGTGCCCCAATTGGGCGAGGCAAGCCTAGCCCCTGCCATTGATATGTTTAATTGCCTCCGTAATAACCGCGGAGAAAAAGGTTTCACCCTGATCGAGGTACTGATCGCACTTGCGCTGCTCAGCATCCTTGCAGGGACTCTCTACAGCACCTATTTTACCCTGATCAAGGGGAGGGAATCTGCAGCCGAAGGGATGGAGGCCAGGCGCGAACTGAGGACAACGCTCGACCTGCTCCGGAGAGAACTGAACTCTGCCTTTTACAGAGCCGTCCAAAGTGGTACTACAAAACGGCTGCACTTCTCGGTTGAAGACAGGGACATCTTCGGCAAACCGGCATCAAGACTGGCGTTCACGACGATAGCACCGCCGCAGGCAGGCGGACAGGCCGTCTCCGACCAGATCGACCTGGTCTACGAGATTGTCGAGAGGGACAAGAAGATGATCCTCTCCCGGCAGGCAAAGGACCTTTATCACTCCGGAGAACCGGACCGTTATCCGCAGATGGAAAACATCGAAGGTTTTCTGGTAGAGTGCTTGCCTCTTAACAGCGACAAGTGGGTGAAGAGCTGGGACACTGCCAACGAGCAACAGCACCGGCTCCCCGCAGCAATGCGGGTTACGGTCACCGTAAAGGAGGGGGACCATAACGCATCCTATTCGATCCTGGCCACTCCGAGAATAGCGCAATGAGAGGTGACCAACGGGGATTTGCCCTGGTCATCACCCTGATCGTCACCGCGCTTCTGGTAGCGCTGGTCGTCGAGTTCATCTCGGAAGTCTACGTCGACACCACCTCCAGGCAAAGCTTTGTTGACGCCCAGAAAGCGAGTCTGCTGGCCGAGTCCGGAGTTAACGGGGCAATCGGGATGCTGAAGTTTTCGCTCCCCCTGAAAACCTATACATCCCTGTTTGACACCTGGGCCAAGCCGCTGGATATCCCTGAAGAGCAGGGCTCCGTGCGAATTACCGTAGAAGACGAGAGCGCCAAGCTCTCTTTGAACCATATTGCCGGAGCAAACGGGACTTTCATTAACGTCATTAGCCAAAGCGACCCAACCGGCTACTATTACGGCACGGCGCTCCGGCTGTTCAAGAAGTTCAATCTGCCTGCCGACGATCTCTGCGATGCTGTCGCCGACTGGTTCGATCAGGATGAGATCCCGAAACCGGGAGGGGCTGAGAGCAAATGGTATACGAATCTCAAAAACGGCTACCAGGCCAAGAATGCCCCGCTTGATACTCTGGAAGAGCTGGCCCTGATCAAGGGGTTCAGCAGCGAAATCCTGGACAAGCTGCGCCCGTTCATCACCGTGCTACCTGTAAACACAGATGCTTCGATCAATATAAACACGGCACCAAAGGAGATTCTGACTGCCCTGGATGAACGGATAAACGATTCCCTCGCAGATCAGATCATCGAATACCGGAAAAACACGCCGTTCAAAAACAGCTTTGATTTTGGCAAGGTGCCGGGCATGACAACATCTATTGCCTCCGGCCTTGCACTACGTATTACCGCCATGAGCTATATTTACAGGATAAAGGCCGAGGCAGAGGTAAATGGTACGACGCGGGTTATCGAGACCGTGGTAAACTTTAAGAGTGGTACGCCGGTTACGCTTTACTGGCGAGAGTACTGACGAGGGATCAGAGGAACATACATGTTCATAACCGTTATCCAGAAAACAGCTGCAGAGTTCATACTCTCCCGCTTCCAGGCGCGGCGCGGATCTCTCGGTTTCATCAAGGGGGTCAGGCATCAGCTTGAGGACCTCGAAACCAGCGTTGAGGAGATCCTCGCGACGTGGGCTGACGAGTGCCGGAGCGACCGTATAGTACTTGCTCTCCCACCGTCCCTGTTGAGACTTCGGGAGATTGACCTGGCGATCCCGGACCGGAAAAAAGGGCGTGATATCCTTCCTCTGGAACTCAAGGGAGAGATGGCAGCAGACCTTGATGACCTGGTCTTTGATGCCCTTCCACTCTCAGGTGGGAGGACAGCCGCTATCTGGGTCAAACCCGACCAGCTTGCAGCAGAGATCAAGATCCTTTCCGACAAGGGGTTCGATCCGGAGATTGCCACTTTTTCGCTGTTCAGCTGGAAAGAGCTCCTGCCGGAAGGTTGCGAGGGCGCTGTTGCTGTTACGGACGGTGAAAGCGTCGCTGTTTTTCTCGACCGAAAGCCGCTCTTTTTCAGGGCTCTCCCGAAGAGCGGAGATCGTCCGCTTGACACTACGATGACAGCAGTCGAGCTCTCCAGGGACATAACCGTCGCAAACATATTCACTGTCGGGACTGCAATATTGCATACAGAGCGGGAAACGACCCCCCTCCCGATCAACGGTGCTCTTGCAGCGGCGTTTGCCGGAGATGGCACTGCCGCTTCAGACCTCGCATCCCACTTTGCCATGGCAAGAGAGCTCGTCTCCGGCGAGCCGGTAAACCTTAGAAGAGGGAGTTTCATTTACCGGAAAGACAGTGACCGGCTGAGAAAAAAGCTGATGGTGACCTGGGCTCTTCTCTGTGCACTCATTATCCTTGTTTTTGCCGAAGCAGGGGTCCGTTATTTCATCGTCCAGAGAGACCTGTCGTCCTTGGATGGCTCCATCCGCGCTATCTACAAGGAGGTCTTCCCGACCCGCAAGAAACCCGTAGATGAGGTTGCGGAGCTTAAAGCCGAGATAAAAAGGCTCGGTGCGACAAGCTCGGAAGGGATCCTGGCGATCCTGAAAAAGCTTACGGATGCCAAGGGTGACGACCCGAGAGAAATTTACGAAGTCGACTTCGACGGCAGCCAGATTACGGGAAAAGGCTATGACCGCTCCGCACAGGGTGTAAATGAATTTAAATCAAAGGCCACCGCGCTTTTCGGCAGTTTCGAGGTCAGCGAGATAAAGAGCCGTCCTGACGGTACCGTAGGGTTTGCATTCCGCGGCACACTCAAAGGGGGTGGCAAATGAGCCTCAAGGACCGGTTCGACGAAATGGATTCTGCAACAAGGCTGAAAGCAGGTTACTTCATTGCCGCACTCCTGTTGATGGCGATCCTCTACTCGGCACTGCATGACAGGATCAGAAAACTTGAGCTTAAAAGAGCTTCCCGGGAGGCGGCCCTGACAGAAATGATGCTCCTCAAGCAGCGGCACCGTGAAGCGACTGCAGGGGCTCAGAAGCTGGCCAACAGGCTCTCGGCAGTAACTGCGGATGACTCTCCCGCCAAACTGATCGAAGAGATCGGGATAAAAGGGAAAAGCAGCCAGGTCAAACCGCTGAAAGGTGAAGAGCGACCGGGCTTTTTGGAAGATGCTGCAGAGGTCAAACTGGAAGGGCTCTCTGCCAACGAAACTGTCAACCTGCTGCACCGTCTGGAGAAAGGAACAAAACCTGTCGTCATCAAGAGGGCTAACCTCAAAGTCAGGTATGACGACCCCTCAAAACTGGACATTGTACTTAACATCGCTCTGCTCAAGCCTGCAGCACCTGCGACTCAGGACAGGAAATGAGAATCAGCCGGATTCTCCGCATCATTGGTCTTGTATCAGGAGCAGCCGTCCTGTTCCTGCTCCTGGCAATCATGTTCATCCCGGGAAGAACAATCTTTGAAGCTGCAAACAGCGGACTTTCCCCTTACGGGCTGAAACTTGAATCGATCAGTTTCGGGAAGACTTTCCCTATCGGGATAAGCGGAAAAGGGATCACACTCTCTTCGGAATCCGGCGAGCTGCTGAAACTGCGAAGCGGCAGGCTCAGCCTGGAGCTTCTGCCGCTTCTTGCCGGAAAGGTCACCTTCACTATCCACGCAGAGATCGGTTCAGGCTCTCTGGTCTCTTCAATGTCCCTCTTCCGCTCCCCTTCGACAACAATAGAGGTAAAGGGTGTCCGCCTCGAAGATATTCCTTTCTTTCAGACTGTCGCAGGGATCAAGGCATCCGGGATACTGTCCGGGAAAGCCGAGACCAAGGGGCTGATCTCGAAAGCAAAGGGGTATCTGCAGCTTGAAGTTGACGGTGCTGATTTAACTGGAATAAAGATCGGCGAAATGCCGCTCCCTGATGCCTCCTACCGTAAAGTACAGGGGATGATCCGGATAAAGGACGGTGTAGCCTCAATAGAGAGCTTTACCCTGCAGGGGGATGAACTTTATGTCAGACTGAAAGGAGGTCTGCCGCTTATTGACCCACTCCCGGCAACCCCCCTGAACCTTTCACTGGAACTGATGCCGAAACCTGCACTGCTCGACAAACAGAAGCTGATTTTTCTCCTTCTCGTCAAATTCCAGGACACACCCGGACACTACCTCATCCCGGTAAAAGGAACTCTCGGCAAACCGCAGGTGTTGTGAGCAAGACAGAGTGCTCCGAAAATTACAATATCAGCAAAGCAAAAGGCCGGGGGGAAACCCCGGCCTTTTCTGTTACATGGACTGCACATTCCCGCAGCGAGCCGGCTATTTATGGTAGAGAATTACCAGCCCGAGGTTAGTATTGGTAAATACGATATCGGGCTTGCCGTCACTATTGATATCACCGATAGCCAGCCCGTGCCGATTATAATGACTTGCATCAGGAAACCTGCATAGCTCTTCCGCCTTCAGAGTACCATCCACAGCCTGCTGAAAAATACCCAAGGAGGCCCCGCCGCCGTTGAGAACTATGACATCCTTACGCCCATCACCACTCACATCGGCAATTTCAACGGTTTCCGTATTTGTTTTGGCAGAGTAATTGACGACCGGATCAAGGGTGCCGGAACCATTCTGCAGGAAAACACCAACATTACTCGTGAAGGCAGTCGTAACCACCACGTCCTGTTTCCCGTCGCCATTTACGTCGCCAACAGCTACACCTGCTGTCAGAACGCCGCTGCCAACACTGTAGGAGACTGGCGCATTAAAGCCCCCGCCCGTTTTTTGGGTAACGACTTGAATATTAGGACCGAAACCTTGTCCGCTCATGACAACAATATCGGTCAGGCCGTCACCGTTGACATCTCCGACATCAAGATCATCAATACCGGCATGCGGAACATCGATCGATACCGGGGCATTAAGTGGGTCGGCAAGATCGGTAGCTGCCTTCTGGTACCATACGTTTGCTTTACCAGTGCCAACTCCAATACCCACGACATCCATTCGTCCATCGTTATTTAAGTCGGCGATTTTGATTTTGTCAGATTCGGCAGATGCATACTCAGTTTTGGCCACAAGACCACCAGCTGCATCCAGACGGAACACAACGATTTTGCTTCCGCTATTGCCGACAACCACCTCAACTTTGCCGTCACCGTTGACATCGCCGATGGCGACCGAACTTGGCGGATGTGTGAAGTCCCCTCCAGTATCGATCTTGACCGGCGCCGCAAGAGTGCCGTCGGCGTTCTGCAGGTAAATGCACAGCTTGTAGTCATTGTCCGAGGTTACCATAACCACATCAGCTCTGCCGTCGCCATTGACATCACCGATGGCCACTGCCTCCGGCCTGGTACCGGTCGGTATGGCGACATAATCTGCGAATAAATTGGAATCGGTTATCTGTGATGATGCTGCAGTAGTAAAGCTCCAAGTGTAGTTTCCGGAAAGCGGGTTGCCGGACAGGTCCTTTATTCCGGTCTTGACGATTGCCGTATAGACGGTGCTCGGCTTCAAAGCGGCGGAAGGGGTGAAGGTCGCTACTTTGTCAACCGCTGAAACACTTCCGGTGACCTTCCCCCCAAGCTCGGAGACCACAAAAGTTGAGAAGCTCACGGTCGTCGGAATAACCGCCTCGCTGAAGGTTACGGTTAAAGGCGTACTGGCAGACACCCCAACTGCCCCGCTAACCGGTGTGACTGAACTCACCTGAGGAGGGATTATATCTGGTACATCACTGGTAGAAAACTTGATAACAGTAGTCGCATTGAGGGGGTTGCCGGCAAAATCCTTCACCCCTTGGGTAACTGTAATCGTGTAAGGGGTCAGATAGTCGAACTTTAGATTCGGAAGGAAGGTGGCATTGATGCCGGTCGTGGTTATCGTCCCGGCGACCGGTCCGCTTGGTCCCGTGACTGTCAGGGTAGTAGCATTGACCGTAGCCGGATCAACCGGTTCGCTGAAGGTAATCAGAACCGAGGAGTTTGCCGAAACGCCGACTGAATTCCAGTACGGGTTGGAAGCAGTGACATGAGGCGGCGTGATATCGGCAACAGTGCCGGTTGTGAAGCTCCAGGTCTGATCTTCGGCCATGCCGTTGCCGTTGATATCCTTGACGTTCTTTGTAACCTTTACTGTGTAGGTGGTGTTTTTTGCAAAAGGGGTAACTGGCCTGAAGATGGCGCTGTTACCAAGACACGAAACGGTGCCGGGAACTATGCTTGTCCCGTCGCTGACGGTAAAGCCATCGTAATCTACTCCGTCTTGTTGCATCGGATTTGAAAAAACCACCGATACGACGGTATTCGGGGCAACATTGGCCTGGTTCTGCGCGGGGACGGTTGAGCTGACCGTCGGCTTTTCCACTGCCGCGGGATTTGCTGAAGTGGATGTCGAGGATGCCCCTCCTCCGCCACCGCTGCAGGCAGCCGTAATCAGGAAAAGTGCCGTGATAAAGATAAGACCAAGTAGTCGTTGCATTTAAGCCCTCCCGTCGAATTCCAGGTTAATTCACCTAATACTCCAGACTTGCTGGAGATAAAGAATGTTTGATAAATACAGAATTTATCGGCAATTATCAATGATAATCTATTAGGAATCCTGCAGTGAGGCAAAGTGGAGTAATGGGCATTCTGCAAAGGAGGTTGAATTATGATTACAGTTATGGACAAAAAAATGGCGGATGATGCCGCGGCACTGTGCCGCGACAAACATCCGCCATTGTCAATCTTCAGAAATCTTTTAAATATCTAGCTGCTGCGGCGATCACTGCCGGGGCGGCGATACTCTACAACCACCTCTTTCTGAACCCTCGGAGCACCCCATTTCTGGCGGCGGTCAGCCGCCGGCGCAGCGCTCTTTCCGGCTTCACCCTTCCAGGATCTGTTGGATGCGTTTGCAACTGCGGGCTTCTTGCCACGCCCTGCTCCGCCCTTGTTGCCTGCAGGAAGACGAGAGAGATCACGGGTAGGCTCCAGCCCTTCAATAACCTGACGCGGCAGCTTTTGTCCGATAAAACGTTCTATCTTGTCGAGATAGCTGAGCTCGTTCAGCGAGACGAACGAGATCGCAGTTCCGCTTGCTCCTGCGCGACCTGTCCTGCCGATACGGTGGACATAATCCTCGGCAAAGCGCGGCAGATCGAAGTTGATGACATGGCTGATCCCGTTGACATCCAGGCCTCTGGCAGCCACGTCCGTTGCGACGAGCAGCTTTACCCGGCCCTTTCTCAGGTCCGAGATCGTCCTGTTCCGTGCACCCTGGGTCATATCCCCATGCAGGGCTGCGGCTGAATGCCCCTGGCTGTGAAGATCATGAGCCAGTGCATCGGCATCTTTTTTCGTGGCAGAGAAGATGATTGCGCGGGAAAGCTCGTCGTCGGCAAGCAGATGCTTCAACAGTCTGTTCTTGTGCTGAAAGTTATCCGCCACATGAAGCCTCTGCTCGATGACGTCAAGCGTAACCTTTCCGCTGGAAATCTCCACACGCTGGGGGTCGCGCAGCATCCTGCCCGCAAGTTTTGCGGTAGTCGCATCCATGGTAGCAGTGAACATCATTGTCTGCCGCCCTTGCGGGGTTGCAGCGGCTATCTTGTCAATATCCTCGCTGAACCCCATGTCGAGCATCCTGTCGGCCTCGTCAAGGATCAGCATCTCCAGACGACTGAAGTCGATCCGCCTGTTTTCAAGATGATCTACGAGCCGCCCCGGAGTTGCAACAATGATATCGACAGGCTGGGACAGGAGGCGAAGCTGCTCACGGTAGGAGATCCCGCCGAGGATCGCGCCGCTGCGTACCTTGGTAAAACGGCCATACGTCTTGACTGCTTCGGTGACCTGGTTGGCAAGCTCTCTGGTTGGAGTCAGCACGAGAATTCTCGGCCCCTTACCCCGTAATTCGGTAGGCGTTGAAAGTTTCTGCAACGCAGGCAGGACAAAGCTGGCTGTCTTCCCGGTACCGGTCTGGGCTGTACCAATCAGATCGTGACCTGCAATCGCCAAGGGAATTGCCTGTTCCTGGATAGGGGTAGGAGAGGTGTAACCGCATGCCGAAATGGCTTTTAGAATAGATGGTGATAAGTTGAGTTCTGCAAATGTCATGAAAATCCCTTTTTTAGCGGCAATAGAAATGAATGCAGCGCGCTTTGCTGAAGCGAAAACCGGCATCCGGAAATACCCACACGAGCTTTCCATGATCTCTTGCCTTTAAGATCATTGGAAAAGTCTTTGTGTAATGGGCTTGGCATCGTCGCCAACCGGACTATCAGCTGCTTGTCAGGGATTTTCTGAATTGCAGGAGGGGTCAGAGAGCGATGGGTCAGGGTGATCCTCTTGGGATTCACCTTTCATATTTGCTGATGGTACACTCTTTTACTTCTTAATACTAGCATTCTCCAGTATGACGGCATATTGGTATCCGCCGCCGAAATCGACATTATTGTGAAACACCCCGGTGAAGGTAACAACCTTACCGATATCGGTATCGTCCTTGGTAGTCACTACCAGCTTGTTTGCGCCGCTCTCTCCGCTACCGTCCTTGATGTGGACCCAGTTACGGTCCATGACGCCCGCAGTTACCTTTACTACTTGTCCGCTTACCGAGATCGTCTTGTCCTGAAGCGCATCTCTCTTCGCGAAGATTTCGTCAATTGAGTAGGCGTTATCCCCTGTTGCCTTCTTGACTTTCAGACCTTCAATTATCTTGTTCTCGTTTTTCTTCTTGCCGGGCGCCGGCTCATTCATATCTGCGCCCTTATGAGCACTGGCTTTCCGTTTTTCGTTGTACTTCTCGGTAGGGCCGCTCGAGAAGATTATTTTATCAAAAGTCCTGTTAAGCGGTTTACTCGTGAACTCACCCATTTGAACACCCGGTTGAAGCTCCACCTCAGCTCCGACCTCTATATAAAGCTCTGGGATTGCTACCCAATCCTTGAATCCGTCGGCATCCTGCAGCAGGAGATACGTGTACCCGCTGCTGTTCATGAACTCCAGTACTTTTCCGGCTAGGGGAACTGCTTTTGGTGCGGCGGCATCCTCTTGAGGTTTCATCTCAGGCATGGCACAAGCAATCCCGGAAAAAAGCATTGAAATGACCGCAAAGATTGTAACGACTAAAAGCTTCATGAAATACCCCCACATAAACTCTGCGTGTAACAAAAAAGACCCAGGTCGCCCAGGGTCTTATTGTTAGCTGACTGGCGTCCCCTGCCGGATTTGAACCGGCGTCGCCGCCGTGAAAGGGCGGTGTCCTGGGCCGGGCTAGACGAAGGGGACATTTGAGTTAAATGGTGAGCCGCGTTGGGATCGAACCAACGACCACCTGATTAAAAGTCAGGTGCTCTACCTACTGAGCTAGCGGCTCATCGTGACAAGTCAATTTATATATCAAAGCGCAAATATAACGTCAAGCTTTTTTTGCATGGTTTACTTTACGAACGGGTTCCTGAGCGAAATCGTCTCGGACCTCCTCGGCCCGACTGATACCATGACAATCTCGCAGCCCATCAGCTCTTCGAGTCTTTTGACATATTTTTTCGCATTTTCCGGCAGTGCGTCAAAACTCTTCATCTGGCTGATATTCGTCTTCCAGCCGGGCATTTCTTCGTACACAGGTTCGCATTCTGCAAAAACATCAAGCGTCGCCGGGATCTCGTCAATTGCTTTACCTTTATACTTGTAACCGGTGCAGATTTTTATTGTCTCGAAATCATCAAGCACATCGAGCTTGGTGATAGCGACGCCGGTCAGGCCGTTCACCCGCACGGCATAGCGGAGCACGACGGCATCAAACCAGCCGCAGCGGCGAGGCCTGCCGGTGGTCGAGCCGAATTCGTTGCCCGCCTGACGCATCTTTTCTCCGGTTTCCTCAAGGAGCTCTGTCGGGAAAGGGCCGCTGCCGACACGCGTGACATAGGCTTTTGATATGCCGATGATTTCATGAATCTCGCGCGGGCTAACCCCGGTGCCGGTACATGCGCCGCCGGCACAGGTGGATGATGAGGTCACAAATGGATATGTCCCGTGATCCACATCAAGAAGTGTCCCCTGGGCCCCCTCGAAAAGGATGTTTCTCCCGCCCTTGACCTCCCTGTGAAGCATCAGTCCGGTATCAGCGACATATTTGCGAAGAATGTCGGCATAGCCGTTGTATTCGGCGAATATCTCCTCGAAGGTGAATGGTTTGTCGTTCAGGAACTTTTCAAGAAGGAAGTTTTTTTCTTCAAGTGCTTCCTTGAGCTTCCTCTCGAAGATATCCCTGTCGATAAGATCGCAGAGCCGTATGCCGCGACGACCTATCTTGTCCTCATACGCCGGCCCGATACCTCGACCGGTCGTGCCGATTTTTTTGTCACCGCTCCGTGCCTCGCGAGCGATATCTATCCGCTTGTGATACGGCATTATTATGTGGAGTCCCTCACTAAGGCAGAGGACGGAATCATCCTTCATCCTCCCTTTAGCCTTGAGATTGGTTATCTCCCGGATAAAAACTTCAGGATCAAGGACGACACCGTTGCCGATTATGCAGCGCTTACCCTCATGAAGTATTCCTGAAGGGATGAGATGAAGGACAACTTTTTCCTCACCTACGACCAGAGTATGGCCCGCATTATTCCCGCCCTGATAGCGGACGACATTGTCAGCATGCTCTGTATATATGTCAACGACCTTCCCTTTGCCTTCGTCACCCCACTGGGCGCCGATTACCACTACGTTGGCCATAGCAGTCTCCTTGTATTATAGTATGCGTTCCTTGCGTAGCTTTAGCTAACAGACTGTCCTGTAAATAAATCGGTCAGGAAAATAGAGCTGAATGGTCGAAATCTGCAAATTCATCCACTGTCAATTTTCGCTTAACGCCATCAGAGACCCGTATTAATACGGCCTCTTCAATAGCTACACCTGACTCTCCGACGATTATCACAAATTGGATCCCGGTTCTCCGTGCATATTCTATCGAGTCATGAAGATCCCTGCGAATGATGTCCCTGGCAACTATGCACCCCTTCTCCCTGAGACGGGTTGTCAGCTCCAGAGCATCTCTGCGATCCTCTTTCTTATTGAACAGGAGAATTCTGGGTGTTTCCGGAGTCTTCATGCAGGAAGACTTTTCCACACCATGAAGAAGGTTAAGCACATTGAAGGCAAATCCTGTGGCCGGAACAGAGCGGCCATAGCGGCCCATAAGGCCGTCATACCTTCCACCGCCGCAGACCGGCTCTCCAATCGCAGGAACAAATCCTTCGAAAGTTACGCCGGTGTGGTAGGAAAGGCCTCGTATCTCGCCAAGATCGATGGTGAGTTCGTCCCTGATTCCGTGTATGGCAAGTATCTCGACAACTTTGGCTAGATTGTCCAGCGCGCGCCTGGAACGGTCATTTCTTACCGTCGCCGAGGCTTTTTGAATTACATCCGTACTGCCGAACATTCTCGGAAGTGCCGCTATTTCGGCTTTTATCGCGTCTGGGATATTCTCACCTTCAAGTATCGTTCTTACTGTTGTTGAATCCTTTCGTGCAATAGCCTCCTGCAGAGCATCAACTACGGGCTGTGCAAGGGTCGCTGAGGCCATTATACCTCTGAAAAACTCTACCTGTCCCAGATCTATCTTGAAACTGTCAAAACCAAGTTTTCTGAGAATTTCGGCAGTCATAGCGATCATTTCAGCATCAGCTTCCGGAGAGTCGAGCCCTATCAGTTCAACTCCGGACTGATAGAGTTCGCGGCTTCTCCCGGACTGAGACTCCACTTGGCGAAGTACCCTTCCGTTATAATAAAGACGGTGCGGAAGGGGATAACCAGACATCCTCATTGCTTCGATTCTGGCAACCTGGGGGGTTATATCCGGAGGGATAGCGAGAAGTCTGTGGCTCTGCCTGTCTTCAAACCTGAACGATTTGTCCCGCAGAGAATCATCCATTCCTATAGCAAGGAGCTCCTCAAACTCAAGCATCGGAGCGATTATTCTCCTGAAACCCCACAGCTCGAAAGTCCGGTTGATCCTCTCTTCAATGAATCCGATCTTTTCGGCCTGCTCGGGCAGAAAATCGGTCACGCCTTTAGGGACGGCATTTTCCCTATTATTTTCAGTTTTAACTTTCATTGGTAATCCGGATTAAAATTGGCAAAACGCTAAAAATCGTAACAGCTGCGATATGCTGTGTCAATGTAAAAGCAGAACAAAAAAACCCCTCCGCCAAGTGAGCAGAGGGGTTTTCTCACGATATTGGAAAAGGTCTACATCAATACTGCTTTCTGGGCAAGTTCAAGGAATAGTCCAGGAAGAACGCCCGGCACAAGCACGCCTATTACTGCAATCAATAGACAGATTACAAAAGCAGGAGTGAGCTTTACCCATGCGAAATCTTCAACAGGATCTTTGAAGTACATGAAGACCATCACTCGCAGATAGTAGTAGACGGACGCTGCGCTGTTCAGCACACCGATTATAGCCAGCCAGATATAACCGGCCTGGATGGCTCCGGAAAAGAGGTAGAATTTACCGATAAAACCGGCTGCAGGAGGAATCCCTGCCAGAGAGAACAGGAAAATGCACATTGCGATTCCGAGAAGCGGATGCTTGTAGCCGAACCCGGCGTAATCGGAGACATTGTTGTTTTCTTCACCCTTTTTTCCCACCAGGATGATTATTGCAAAAGCGCCGATATTCATGAATGCGTAGGAAAGCATATAGAAGAGAATCCCGGCGGTTCCGACAGCATTGCCTGCGGTGAAGCCGACAAGAATGTAACCGGCGTGAGCTATGGAAGAGTAGGCGAGCATTCTCTTGATATTCTGCTGGTAGAGAGCGGTGATGTTACCTATGGTCATCGTAAGAACTGCAAGTATCCATAAAAGATTTGACCATTCCGGTTTAAACGCTGCGAACGCTACCAGAAACACCCTCAGGAAAGCTGCAAACCCGGCCGCTTTTGGTCCCACGGACATGAATGCGGTCATCGGTGTGGGCGCACCCTCATAGACATCGGGCGTCCACATATGAAATGGTGCAGCAGCAATCTTGAAGGCAAAGCCTGTTGCCATAAGGAGCATGCCGGCAACCAGCATCATGTTACTGGAAGATACGCCGTTTATGGAAATATACGTAGCGATTTTGGCAATCTTTGTTGTCCCGGTTGCACCATATGTCAACGCCATCCCGTAAAGAAGGAACCCTGTCGAAAATGCACCGAGAAGGAAATATTTTAGGCCGGCCTCATTTGACTTGATGTTCGAGCGGTTGAATCCGGCAAGAATGTAAAGAGAAACGGAAAGTACTTCAAGCCCGAGAAAAATCGTCATCAGGTCGGTTCCCGATGCCATCAGCATCATACCGACTGTGGCAAAGAGGATCAGCGGATAAATCTCTCCCTGGTTGCATCCTTCACGTTCGAGATACTTGTCGGTTATCAGAATGCTCATAACCGCAGAGATCAGGAATATTACCTTAAAGAAGATTGCAAAGTTATCCTGGATGACTGTGCCGCTGAATCCTTCAACAGAAGATCCCCAAGCCGGTATCAGCGTGAAGAGTGTCCCGAGGATCCCCGCTATGCTCAGATACCCGAGGTATCCTTTCTGCTCGCCTTTTACAAAGACATTTATCAGGAGCAGTGCCATTGCAACGACTGAAAGTACGACCTCAGGCGCTATTACGGCAAGATTTATCGCTGGGATTGCAATCGTGTCCATCAATTTCCTCCAGTATCTATTTAACGGATAAGTTTAAGCTTTACGGATGTCCTGCAGGCTTTCCAGCCGGCATGGCCGGTTGACCTTCGGGAGCAGCAGGATTTCCTTCAGGCATGTCACCTTGAGGAGTTATCTGCATAACCGGCTGTACAGTAGCGGCAATTGCAGGACGTATTCTGCTCTGCTGGATAACCTTATCAAGAGCAGGTGCCATCCTGTCGATAAAAGGTTTCGGATAAAGCCCCATGAAGAATATCATGAAAATCAGGGGGAGCATTATGGCTATCTCGCGCCCGCTAAGGTCCTCAAGCTTCTGGTTCTTGGGGTTATCAAGCTTTCCGAACATTACGCGCTGGAACATCCAGAGCATATAGACAGCAGAAAGAATGACGCCACTTGAGGCTACCACCGTGTACCAGCGCAAGCTGCTTTCGAAGGAACCGAGAAGAACCAGGAACTCGCCGACAAAGCCGTTTGTGCCTGGAAGTCCGATCGATGAAAAGGTAACAATCATGAAGATAGTTGCAAAAATTGGCATCTGCTTGGAGAGACCGCCGAAATCGGTAATAAGCCTGGTGTGTCGGCGCTCGTAGATGAAGCCGACGATAAGGAAGAGCGCCCCTGTCGAAACCCCGTGGTTGAGCATCTGCAGCATACCGCCCTGAAGTCCCATCTGATTGAGCGAAAACAGACCAATCATAACAAAACCCAAATGCGCTACAGATGAGTAGGCGACAAGTTTCTTTACATCTTCCTGAACCATTGCTACGAGTGAAGCATAGATAATCCCAATGACAGCGAGAGTAGCTATAAGTGGTGTAAATTTTTCGACCGCATTAGGGAAGAGCGGCATGGCAAAACGTACATAACCGTATGTTCCCATTTTGAGCAGTACAGCGGCCAGTATTACGGAACCTGCTGTAGGGGCTTCAGTATGGGCATCAGGCAACCATGTATGGAGCGGGAACATCGGGACCTTGATGGCAAATGCCAGAGCAAAGGCAAGAAACATCCAGGTCTGTGTTACCGGGTCGAGATTCAACCCGAAAAAATTGAGAAGACTGAAATCAGTAACCCCTGCGCTCATACCCTTGAAGTAGAGAGCGATGATAGCAACAAGCATCAGGAGAGAGCCGACCATGGTATAGATGAAGAACTTGACAGCAGCGTAGATCCTGTTCTTCCCACCCCAGATGCCGATGATGAAGTACATCGGGATCAGCATGACTTCCCAGAAGATGTAGAAGAGAAAGAGATCGAGTGAGACAAATGCGCCGAGCATGCCGACTTCCAGCAGAAGGAGACAGGCCATGTAACCCTTCACCTTCTGGTCTACTGCTTTCCACGTCGAGAGAACGGCAATAGGCATGATAAAGGTCGTCAGCATTACGAGCCAGAGGCTTATACCGTCAATGCCTACGTTATAGTTCATCCTGAATGGACCGGCCTTGATCCAGGGCATGTTGAGAATGAACTGGTAGTCTGCATTCGTGACAAACCCTGTAGCCAGTGGAATGGAAACCAGGAAGGTCAGAACCGTCACAAGGAGTGTAAAACCTCTCAGTAGGCCATGATTGTTGCTGGGGATAAACAGCAGGATGAAAACGCCCAGCAGCGGCAGAAAAGTCATCAGGCTCAGGATTACTTCATTCATCGAATCTGCTCCTTTAAGAACTAAACAGTCAAAGTCTGTTAGCGGAATACGTAAAATGCAATTATTGCCACAACACCAACAGCCATGCCCAGTGCGTAGTTATGAATGTATCCTGACTGGAGCCCTTTGAGACCGGCTGAAAATGCCATTACCAGTTTTGCGGTCCCGTTTACTACGCCGTCTACGATTACCACGTCAAATCCTTTCCAGAGGAGATTGCCGAAGGACTTGCAAGGATTGACGAAGAGGAAATCGTAAAGTTCGTCCACGTACCATTTGTTGTAAACCACTTTGTGAAGCCCGGGGAAAGCGGAGGTAAACTTCTCGGGCCACGTCTTGAATACCATATACATGGCTATGGCAATACTGATACCGACTGCCGCTATAGCCACAGAACCGCCCATCAAAGTCCATTCCATTGCATGGCTGTGTTCATGCATATGCGCGTATTGTTTACTGTATTCACCGGCCAGTTCAAAAACAGGGTCAAGCCAGTGTTCGAAATGATTCAGACCACCCAACAGTTTCGGGACGCCAATAAATCCACCGACTGCAGCCAGGAAAGCAAGCACCATCAGCGGGATGGTTATTACTAATGGCGACTCATGCAGATGATCCTTAACTTTCGGATTTATACGGCATTCGCCGAAAAAGGTCATGAATACCAGGCGGAACATGTAGAACGCTGTAAAACATGCCGCCACAGCGCCAGTTAGCCATAGATAAAAGTTTACGTTGCCATGGAACGGATTACTGAATGCCTGCCAGAGAATTTCATCCTTGGAAAAAAATCCTGACAGCGGCGGAATACCGGCTATTGCAATCGTGGATACAAAAAAGGTAACAAACGTAATCGGCATCGCCTTACGTAGCCCCCCCATGTTCCTCATGTCCTGGGGATCGTCGTGGAGATGCCCGTGATGCAATGCATGGTGCATGGCATGGATGACCGAGCCAGAACCAAGGAACAGGCATGCCTTGAAAAATGCATGGGTCATCAGATGGAAGATACCGGCCCCGAATGCGCCAACGCCCATCGCCAGGAACATGAACCCGAGCTGTGAAACGGTCGAGTACGCAAGAACCCGCTTGATGTCATTCTGGGCCGTACCGATAGTTGCGGCGAAGATCGCCGTCAGTGCGCCGACTACTGCGACCACCATCATCGTTTCGGGAGCCTTGATGAAGACAAAACTCATCCTGCCGATCATGTAGACACCGGCGGTGACCATTGTTGCAGCATGGATGAGTGCCGATACCGGGGTAGGACCTTCCATTGCATCTGGCAGCCATGTGTAAAGAGGTATCTGGGCCGATTTTCCGGTAGCACCGACGAAAAAGCAGAGCGTCGCAAGCGTAACAACACCGCCGTAAGGGAGAAGATGCGATGCAGCCTTGATCTCGACAAAGTTAACAGTCCAGATATTGTGATTGCTACCGAACCACCAGTAAAGGATAAAGAGGCCGAGAAGAAAGCCGAAATCACCAACCCTGTTCATCACGAAAGCTTTCTTTGCGGCATCTCCGGCAGACTTCTTTTCAAAATAGTAACCGATGAGAAGATAGGAGCAGAGGCCAACACCTTCCCAGCCAATGAACATGACCAGCATGTTTGCGCCGAGAACAAGAAGAAGCATCGACATGCAAAAGAGATTAAGGTACGCGAAGAAGCGGTAGAATCCCTCCTCTCCGTGCATATAGCCAATTGAATAAAGGTGGATCAGGGAGCCGACACCGGTTACCACCATAATCATCACCGCTGACAGGGGGTCGACAAGAAAAGCCATGTCGGCCTTGAAGTTGCCGGCATGAATCCACGGGAACATGACCTTTTCGAAAACCCGGTGTTCAGGATCAAGTGCTATCAAGTCCTTCAATATTCCGCATGATACCAGGAAAGAGCAGAAGATCATTGCCGTGCCGATCGCGCCTATCACCGCTTCATTCTTGATCTTCTTCCCGAAAAGTCCATTGATCAGAAATCCGATCAGGGGGAACAGTGGTATGAGCCAAACATTGTCAAGCATTCCAGACTCCTTGAATTAAATAATTCTTTATAAATCTTTCCCTGATTACCACTTCATCAGGTTCATATCTTCTGTATCTATGGATTCGCGATTCTTGAAGAATGCGATCATCAGCGCAAGGCCGACAGCTGCTTCTGCTGCGGCAACAGTCATGACAAAGAAGACGAAGATCTGGCCGTCAAGATTCCCGAGATACTTGGAGAAGGCGATGAATGTCAGGTTTACGGCATTCAGCATCAACTCGACACTCATGAAGATGACAATCGCATTTCTTCTGGTCAGGACACCGACCGTTCCGATCGCAAAGAGTATCGCACTTAATATCAGATAGCTGTGAAGTGAAACCATGTCTATATCTCCTGATGCCTATATTTTTTTCTTGGACAGGACAACTGCTCCGACGATTGCGGCAAGAAGCAGTATCGAAGTCAGCTCGAACGGAAGCAGGAAGTCGGTGAAAAGCGACTTGCCGATCAGTTCGGTATGCCCGACTTTTGCGATCATCGCGGAATCTATGTTGCCTCTGGCTGTCGACAGAGAGCTTTTTGCAAGCAGGCACCCGGTCAGTACAAGCAAAAGCAGACCGGTAGCGACGCCCATGAAGCGCGCATGAGCCGTTCTCCCACCTGATTCACTCCTGATATTGAGAAGCATGATGACGAAGACGATCAGAACCATGATCGCACCCGCATAGACAATGACCTGAATGGCGGCCATGAATGGAGCTTCAAGCATGACATAGAGCGTGGCAAGACAGAAGAATGTCATGATAAGCGACAGAGCACTGTTTATAGGGTTCTTGTTCGTAATCACCAGCAAACTGGAGATGACGGCAATTGCTGCGACTATTAGGAAAAACAGGGTTTCCATTGCTGCTCCTTTATCTCTTTTCTAGCAGTCGATCTTTTGAAAATACAAAATCCGTACGCTTGTAGTTGGCAAGTTCGAAGGTCTGTGTCATACCGATCGCGTCGACAGGACAGGCTTCAACGCAGTAACCGCAGAAGATGCAACGCAGCATATCTATCTCATATACTGCTGCGAATTTCTCATGATTAGCATCCTCACCCGCCTCAACCGTGATGCACTTGGCAGGACAGACTGTCGGACAAAGATAGCAGGCTACGCACTTGGCCTTGTCATGAGAAACCTTGAGAGTGTGCAGGCCGCGGAATTTCGGGGCTACTACAGGCCTCTCCTCGGGATACTGAAGGGTTATCGGCTTTTTGAAAAGGTGCTTCAGGGTAATTTGCAGACCTTTTATAAGGGGTACTATCATTTGCGTATCCTCTCCACAGATTCAGTCGGGAAGTTGGTTTGTTTACTTCTGAAACAGCGTGATCCAGATTGCATTACCCATGATAAGGAACAGGGTTATCGGGAGAAAAACCTTCCAGCCGAGTTTCATCAGCTGGTCATAACGGTAGCGCGGATAGGTTGCGCGGATCCACATGCAGACGAACATCAGGACGTAGACCTTGGCGATAAAATTCAGAACCGGAGGAAGCGGGCCGTGCCAGCCGCCAAGAAAAAGGGTCGTAGTGACTGCACAAACGGTGACCATGTTGGCATACTCGGCCATGAAGAACATCGCATATTTCATGCTTGAGTATTCGGTACAGAATCCTGAGACAAGCTCTGTCTCGGCTTCCGGAAGGTCAAACGGTGTACGGTTGATCTCTGCAAGAGAGCAGATAAAGAAGATGACACCGGCGACGAACATGAAAGGGTTGCGGAAAATATACCAACCGAAGAGCCCCGCCTGATCCGCCACTATCGCCTGCAGGGAGAGCGACTGGGAAGCCATGAACACGCAGACTATGGCAAGACCTGCGGCAAGCTCGTAGGAAATCATCTGCGCAGATGCCCTGAGACCTCCAAGGAGACTGTATTTGCTGTTTGATGACCAGCCGGCAAGAACAATTCCGTAAACGCCGAGTGAAGCCATTGCGAGGATGTACAGTACACCCACATTCAGATCGAATACTGTCCCGGACTTATCAGCATAGGCAGCAATCTGGAGGGGTATCTTGTAGCCCGCGATCTCAATAGAGTCACCGAAAGGGATGACGGCAAAAGAGATGAACGCAGGGACAAGAGCTATGAGCGGGGCAAGAACAAAAGCAAATTTGCTCGCTTCAGATGGGATAATTTCTTCCTTAAAGAAGAGCTTGATTCCGTCTGCAATGGGCTGGAGCAGACCGAACCAGCCGGTTCTGTTCGGTCCGATCCGCACCTGCATATGGCCGATTATTTTCCGTTCAGCATAGGTAGCGTATGCTACGGTCAGAAGAACGAATACAAACGCGGCAATAACCTTGAGAAACATGGCTCCGAAGAATATGTACCATGGTATTCCACCAAATATATCCATACTATCCTCATCCCCTCTTGAAGAAGTTTTTTCGTCTCTTTATCTGCTCAAGGTAACCCATGTAACTGGGCTTCCGGTTGAAATGGAATTAATAGCTGCAGTCTCGAAGTGATACGGTACAAACACGACACCTTCGGGCATCCTTACCCCGACTTTTACTTTCAGGCTCAATTCGCCGGCAGCAGACTTGATCTTGATCGTATCGCCTTCGGAAACGCCGAGTTTTCCGGCATCTGCGCGGCCGAGTTCAAGATAGGACTCGCCGCATACCAGCATCGGACCCTCGCCGTAGCGAGACATTGTTCCACAGTGGTACAGAGAACTTCCGGTCAGAAGAGCGAATTTTCCCGCTTCAGTTTCCGGAGCAGCTCCTGCTACCGGGATAAGCTTTTGCGAGACGGTCACCGGATAGATTACTCCGTTGTCTCCAAGGGTATCCGATGACAGTGAAGAGTAGCCGGTAGTTGCTGCTGCCATTTCTGCGAATATCTCTGCCGAACCGCTTGTGACGGCTACACCGGTTAGTCTGGAGATGAGTTCAACTGCAATCTCGCGGTCACTTCTCGACTGCCCTACGGCCTCGATAGCTTTCCTGATCTTCTGGACATTTCTTCCAACACTGGTGAATGTGCCGCATTTCTCGGCAAATGATTTAACCGGCAGCACGACATCCGCCAATTGGGCGGTTTCGGTCAGGAACATATCCTGAACCACGACAAAAGACGCAGAGGCAAGAGCCTTCTCGATCTTTGTCTTGTCAGGATAGGAGACGACAGGATTTTCACCGGCAACATAGAGAAACTTCACAGCGCCGCTTGTACAGCCTTCGATTATTGCAGAAGCATCCCTGCCGCCGGAAGTGGGATGGATGGCAAGATCGGCTGCGCCCTGGCTGTTGTTCTTTTCACCAAGGACGAGGATACCGCACCCTTCCTTGTTAAGCTTACCGGTAAGTATCGCCAGATTGGCAAGCGCCTTGGTCAATTCGCTACCGTGACCCGGATAGCCAAGACCGGTTGGCAGGAGAATAAGAGCTTTTGCAGCTTTTGCATAATCGCTTGCCAGACTTGTTATCTCTTCAACCGACACACCTGCTGCTGCTGCTGCCTGTTCGACCGAAACTGCGGCCAACGCGCTCTTCAGAGCTTCAAATCCGGGAACGATCTGGGCTGAAGGATCAGCAAGGTTCTGATCAAGAATCGTCTTTGCAATCGCATTGACGACCAGAATTTCAGTACCTGGTTTGTGAATATATTTCTTTGCATCGGGCAGCTTGGTCAGCTTACCGCTCTTGTCGGAAAGAATCCTCAGATCGACATCCTTGCGCTTGACGCCGAGGTTGATCTCAAAGCCGATTACCGGGTGTGTCTCATAGGCATCACTCTTTATCACAAGAAGAAGTTCAGTCTTCTGGATATCCCCGATCACCGACGGAGACGCCGTGATTCCGAAACTCTCCTTAAGTCCTTCTGTCAACGCCTTGTGCGCATAACCCGCGGAATGGTCGATACTGTCGGTACCGATCACATCCTTGAAGAGTTTTCTGAGGAGAAAGAGTTCCTCATTGGTAAGCCTCGGAGTCACAAGAGCTGCAACGGAGGATGGATCAGACTTTTTGGCTTCATCGAGACGGCTGACGACCAGGTCAAGTGCTTCTTCCCAAGTTGCAGGAACAAAGGCACCGTTCTTCTTCACCAGAGGAGTCGTGAGCCTTTTGGCACTATTGACGTACTGGTATGCAAAACGTCCGCGACCGCAGAGTTGGCCGTTGTGAAAACCCTGATCCTCATCGTAGATAGTCGTAAGAACCTTGTTATCCTTGACCCCTAGTGTAAGTTGGCAACCGGTTCCACAGTAGGAGCAGACGGACTTGACCTTCTTCATGGCCCACCATCTTGCCTTGAACTTGAAAGGCTTGGCCAACAGCGCTCCGACCGGGCAGACAGAGATACAGGAACCGCAGTATTCGCAATCGAGCTTGCCATCGAACGGAGTACCGATCTTTGCTTCGATGCCGCGGTTTACAAAGGAGTACGCACCAAAGGAGACTATTTCGTCACAGATCCTTGCGCATTTACCGCAATGGATGCAGCGATTCTGGTCGCGCTCGATCAGCGGATTGTCATAATCAATTTCCCAGTGAAACTTCTCGTCGGTAAACTTGTTGGTGTCCACCTTGTATTCATAGGTCAGGTTCTGAAGATCGCAGTCACCGGCAGCATCGCAGACCGGGCAATCAACTGGATGCTTCAGCAGAAGAAGTTCCAGCACAAGCTTTCTGGCTGTCATGATCTCGTCCGTAGTTGTGCGGACGATCATCCCCTCGGTCACCGGAGTAGTGCAGGCAGGAATAAGGCGTCCTTTCATCTGCTCAACTTCAACCAGACACATCCGGCAACCGCCGAAAGGGTGCAGCTTTTTATCGTGGCAGAGAATAGGGATACGTATGCCTGCAGCCTTTGCGGCGTCAAAGATGGTAGCGTCCTTCGCTACTGTCACCTGCTTGTCGTCTATCGTGAGATTTACCATCGCGACCGTGTCTCCCTCGGTAATCGTTGCTCTCTATTCCTACTCAATTGCCATGAAGCGGCAGGCATCATAGCAGGACTTGCATTTCGTGCATTTTTCCTTGATCAGTTCGGCAACCTGCCCTTTTTCCCACTTGATCGCATCAACCGGACAGGCTTTCAGGCAGGCTCCGCATTTGACACACTTTTCCGGAATGACCTGCCAGAGGAGGAGCTCCTTGCAGCAGTTGGAAGGGCAACGCTTGTCGTTTATGTGAGCCTCATACTCGTGGCGGAAATACTTGATTGTTGAGAGAATCGGATTTGGAGCAGTCTGACCAAGACCGCACAATGAGGCCTTCTTGATCGTTGTACCCATTTCGAGAAGAGTATCTATATCAGTTAGCTCGCCGCGGCCTTCAGTTATTCTCTCAAGGATATCAAGCATCGCCTTCAGCCCGATCCGGCAGGGGACGCACTTGCCGCATGACTCGTCGCGAGTAAAGTTGAGAAAAAAGCGTGCAACGTCAACCATGCAGGTTGTTTCATCCATTACGACCAGACCACCGGAACCCATCATGGCGCCGGCCTTGATCAATGAGTCGTAATCAACCGGTGTATCGAGGATGTCAGCAGGGATGCAGCCGCCGGAAGGCCCGCCGGCCTGAACTGCCTTGAACTTTCTGTTGTTGGCGATACCGCCGCAGACACTGTAGATAACATCGCGAACTTTCATGCCGGCCGGTACTTCGACAAGACCGGTATGCTTGACCTTGCCGGTGACCGCAAATATCTTGGTGCCTTTGGTTGTTTCGGTTCCGAGGGAAGCGTACCACTCAGCCCCTTTAAGGATGATATGGCGCACGTTGGCAAATGTTTCTACGTTGTTTATGTTGGTCGGCTTGCCCCAGAGGCCCTTGACTGCCGGAAATGGCGGGCGGGGACGAGGCATGCCGCGCTCGCCTTCGATAGAAGCCATCAGAGCAGTCTCTTCGCCACAGACGAACGCTCCGGCCCCTTTCTTGATCCTGAGATCGAAATCAAAGCCGAGTCCCATCACGTTCTTGCCGAGGTAATTCTTCTCGTAGCAGACGTCGATAGCCATCTGCAGACGGTCGATAGCGAGAGGATATTCTGCCCGGACATAGACATAGCCATAAGTTGCGCCGATAGCAAACCCGGCGATCATCATACCCTCTATGATGCAGTAGGGGTCACCTTCGAGAATGGAGCGGTCCATGAATGCGCCCGGATCACCCTCATCAGCATTACAGATGACATACTTGAGTTTTCCTGGGGATGCTGCACAGAATGACCACTTCATGCCGGTCGGGAAGCCTCCGCCCCCGCGTCCTCTGAGGCCGGATTTCTTCATTTCATCGATGACCGATGCCGGGGTCATCTGCTTGACGCACTGCTCGACAGCCTTGAAACCATCCTCTTCAAGATAGGCATCGAGGCTTTCCGGATTTATCTGACCGCAGCCGGTCATGACGATACGCATCTGCTGATCGACAAAGGTATTGTAGTATGGCTTGGCTTTGCGCTTCTCAAGAATCGTCTTGTTGACGATATGCTCGTCGACG
>JBGQLM010000003.1:0-64494 GCA_041500085.1 Geobacteraceae bacterium | reverse complement strand
CCTTGCCCTCCTTGTCCTGCCATTTACGGGTCTGAAGCCGCCCTTCGATGTATACCGGCTTCCCTTTGGAGAGATATTCGCCGGCGATCTCGGCCAGTCTTGCCCAGAGGGTGATATTGTGCCATTCGGTCTTTTCTTCCCACTCCCCGCTCTTGTTTTTGATCTTATCGGTGGTTGCCAGGGAAAAACTCGCGACTGCGGTGCCGGATGTTGTATAACGGACTTCAGGATCCTTTCCCAGATTGCCTATCAGCATTACCTTGTTCAGACTGGCCATAAGATTTACACTCCTTTGGAATAATTGAAATTATGCATTATTTTGATCGTAGAGGAAAAGTTTTCAGAACATACTACAAATTCCGATTTGTCACAATTGGATACTTTGGTAGCAAAGCAATTTACCCATCACTCCCCATACAATTTCAACCTGTTGCGCCGCTCCTCAAAATCAGGCATCAGCCGGTGCAGAAGCTTCCAGAACTTCGGCCCGTGGTGCTTCACCTTAAAATGGCAGAGTTCATGGATGATAACGTAGTCAATGCACTCTTTCGGGGTCTTGATGAGCGCCAGATTCAGGGTGATCCGTCCTGCCGACGAACAACTCCCCCAGCGGCTGACCATCTTGCGGATCAGCATGTCCGGAAAAGAAATCCCTTCACGTTGAACCCGCAGATAACAAGCCTGCAGCCGCTCCTGAAATACAACCCTGGCATGACTACGATACCACTCCTCAAGCAGTGCTTTTGCATGTTCAGAGCTCGGCTCGGCCTTGGTGGTTACCCGGAGATAGCCACGCAGACATTTGACCGCATCAGACTCTCCTTGTTCCACCTTCAACCTGTACTGCCGACCCAGGTAACGATGGGTTTCCCCGCTGATAAAGCGCCGCTCCGGCTGTTTGGGCAGGTACTGCTCGAAATCCCGCCAGGCCTTGCTAATCCAGCCGGCACGGCGATGAACAAACTGGCGAATGGTTTCGATTGAAGTTTCGTGGGGAGCCCGGACCGTCACCGACAAATCGGGATGCACACTAATGGCGAGTGTCGCCCGGCGGGAAAAGGTGTAGCGATAGGGGATCTCGGTAGATCCCCAGGTAATGGAATCCTGCTGACCCATCAGCCGCCTGCCAGCTTCTTGGCGATGGAGAGGCAGCGTTCGATGATGGCATCCATGTCAGCCGTGTTGAGACTGACCCCGTAACGCTCACGTGCTTCGAAGAGGAAGTCGTCGATGGCGTTGGCCATGTCTTTCTGGATGTCATCCCGCACGGTCCAGTCGCGCCCTTTCATCGGGTCGATAATCTTCTCGATGCCAATTGCCATCTCCGTTGCCATCTGCCTTCGCGGCGTTTGTTCAGGCCCATAGGATTCCAGGACTTCACCAACTACGCCGTAATAGGCCGGCGCTTCCCGGTAACTGGCAAGTTGCTCCGGCAGTTCGGCATCGTGACCTTGTCTGATCGTGGCCATGAAATCCGACACCTGGCGGAGATATTCCGCATCGCTGATTCGCTGCTGGCGATAATCGTCAATGGCCTTCTGCACCAGGTCGGCAAACTTTCTGAAGAAGACCGGGTCCTCGTCCATTCGCTCATGAATGGTCTTTGCCAGCCGGTTGGCAATGGTGTCCGCTTTTGCTGCCGGGCCGATGCGCCGCTCTACCTCGTTATCGAACGCTTCCACATCGAAGATATTGACCAGTCCGGTTACCACCTCCACGTCCGGAGCCTGGATGTGACTATCCATCACCTTGCGGATCTGCTTTTCGTACTGGCTGTAGTCGATGGCCTCGGCGAAACGCTGCTGCACAGAAGCCCGCAGGCTGCGGAAGCGCTTCAGATCGTCCTTGTAGACCTTGATCCGTTCGGCAGGTGTGTCCTCGTAGAAGTGCTCCGTGGACAGCGCCACCGCAAGAGTCTGCTGAAAGGTCGTTAACGCCTCATAGAAGGCCTGTCGCCGATCTTCCGGAGCCAGGTGCTGCTCCATGGCCTCGTTATCGTGCTTGTTGGCAACCTCCTTGAACACGTCCCACAGATCGGTATGCTTTTGCGGCAGGGTCCGCACCTCGGCGTGGGTGTCGATGATCGCCCCGGTCATGTCCACATCAGCCGGATCAAAACCACCCAGGGCATCATAGGTGTTCATCGCCTCGTTCAGCTCGCCCAGCACGCCGCGATAATCGACGATATGGCCAAAATCCTTGCCGGTAAAGATACGGTTTACTCGGGCAATGGCCTGGAGGATGCTGTGCTCCTTGAGGGCCTTGTCTATGTAGAGCATCGTGTTGCGCGGCTCGTCAAAGCCGGTCAGCAGCTTGTCCACCACAATCAGGATCTCTACGCCGTCGGCCCGGCCGAAGGAGGCGATCAGCTGTTTGACATACTCCTCCTCCTTGCCGAAGCGCCCCATCATCTCCTTCCAGAAGGCATTGACAACGGATTCGTCTTCCTCCTCGGTGGATTCGTGGTCTTTGCGGGTATCGGGCTGGGACATGATTACCTCTGCCGCCACCATGCCGTATTCCTTGAAAAACTTGCGGTAGCTGATGGCGCTGGTGCGGGAATCGGCCGCCAGTTGCGCCTTGAAACCGGTCGTCTGGAAGTTGTCGCGGTAATGAACGCTGATGTCGTAGGCGATCAGCCGCAGCCGCTGTTCGGCCTTCTGTACCGCCTCCTTGGTGGCCATCTTCCGTTTCAGGTCGGCCTTCTGCGCGGCGCTGAGGTTTGCGGTCACCCGGTCGAACCAGCGCTGCATCGCCTCCCGGTTCTGCTCCAGCAGTGCCATACGCCCTTCATAGAGCAGCGGCGCCACCGCCTCATCCTCCACCGCCTGACGCATGGTGTAGGAGTGGATGAAGCCGCCGAATTTGCGGGCAGTGCTTTTTTCGTTCTTCAAGAGCGGGGTGCCGGTAAAACCCAGGTAACAGGCGTTGGCAAAGACCCGCCGCATCTGGGCCGCTGTGGCGCCGTAGTTGGTACGGTGGCTCTCGTCCACCAGCACAAAGATGTTGGGGTTGGTATCGGTGACGCCATACTTCGCCTTGGCAGTGCTGAATTTGTTGATGATGGTGGTGATGACGCTGGCCTTCCCCTCGGTAATAAGCCGCACCAGGTGCTCGCCGGTGGTTGCCTTCTCGGCTGTCTTGCCGCAGGCCCCGAAGGTGCGCCAGATCTGGTCGTCCAGATCTACCCGGTCGGTAACGATGATGACGCGGGGACTGCTGATGGCCGGATGGAGCGCCAGCGCCTTGGCCAGCATCACCATGGTCAGCGACTTGCCGCTGCCGGTGGTGTGCCAGATGACGCCCCCCTGCCGGTGCCCCTCCCTGAGTGGCATGACCCGCTCCACGGTCTGCTTGACGGCAAAATACTGCTGGTAGCGGGCAATCTTGCGCACCCCGGCATCGAAGACCACGTAGCCGTAGACCAGCTCCAGCAGCCGAGATGGACGTAATAATGCCCACAAAGTCTTGTCCTGGGCAGTCGGCAGGCGGTCACCGCACGCCCACAACTCGGCGAAGTATTGACGGGCGTCACGGAAGGCCGCAGCGTCCTTTTCCTCCAAAGGGGCAAAGAGCTTTGCCTCCACCTCCGCAGGCAGACGTGTGTTGGCGGTGGCATGAACGGCCTGGTCAAACGCCCCTTCTTCCTTCCAGACGCTCCAGTACTTGCGCGGTGTCCCTACGGTGGCGTAGCGGATCTCGTTGACGCTGCTGCCGATGAGGAGCTGGGCGAACTGGAACAGGTGCGGGATATAGTCGTCCTTCTGGTTGCGGGTATGCTGAGAGATGGCGGTTTCGATCTGCTTCTCGCCAGCCTGCTGATCCTTGTCCCGCCGCTTGCACTCGATGACCACGAAGGGGATGCCGTTTACGAACAGAACCAGATCGGGCCGGGCGGTCTCATGGGAGCGGCTCCGTTCCACGGCGAACTCGTTGGTCACGTGGTAAACGTTGTTCTCGGGATGCTGCCAGTCGATGTAGTGGAGCGAGCGCCCCTTACGGTCGCCGGAGATGGTCTGGTCCAGGCTGGTTCCCAGGGTGAGCAGATGGTAGATTTTTTCGTTGGTCCGTACCAAACCGTCGAACGGCTCGTCGGTCAGTTTTCGCATCGCCTCGACGATATTGGCATCGCTGAACAGATGCGTCTCCCCCTTCACCTCGATCCGGTTGTTGGCTTCCAGCCAGGGGCGCAGCACTTCGGTCAATACGACCTGATGTTGCTTGCCGTTGCGCAGTCGCAGCGCCTCTTCCCGGCTCAGGTATTGCCAGCCAAGGGCGTGAAGCACCTGAATCGCCGGGATGACGGAGTCGAAATCTTCGAGGTAAGAGAGATTCATGTAATGCTCTCCAAATAAAAAAACCCGCCATAGTTACGCGTCATCTCCGTGCTGCAGGGAGAGAGTGGCGTGGCGGGTGTGTTACCTATTTTCATACCATTTTCCGCTCATTCCGTCCAAAAAATAATTCATGTCATCTCCGACAATTTCCGTTTACCATTTTCCTGACGTCAGGAAAATGATCCGTTACTCCTTCGTCTCCTCCCCCCAGCGGGGGGAGGCCGGGAGGGGGGCTTCCAACTTCAGCAACGAATCATAAATACTCTGCAGCACACCTTCAATATTGGTGAACACCTCATTATTCCAGAAACGAAGCACATGAACGCCATGAGCCGCAAGTAGTGCTGTGCGTTCGCTGTCACGGACTTTTGAGCCCGGCTCGTTGTGCTGTCCGCCGTCAAGTTCGATTGCCAGCTTTGCTTCGCAGCAATAAAAGTCCAGAACAAAACGCTCGATTGGATGCTGTCTGCGAAATCTGAATCCGCCAAGCTGCTTGCGTCTCAGGCAATGCCATAGTAACTGCTCGGCATCAGTCATGCTCTGCCGCAGTGCGCGGGCTGCTGCGAGCAGGGGAAGTGGAACCGGTGTCGGGATGAAGAGTTTTTTGTCTGCTTGGTCGACCATGGCTTCTGTCCCTCTTACTGCCACTTCTTCCCCCCTCCCGACCTCCCCCCGCTGGGGGGAGGAGTTAACACCTTCCGCCACCAATGGAGTTCTTTGGTCGTTACCCTCCCCCAGCGGGGGAGGGCCAGGGAGGGGGCGCAGTTACACCTTCACCCGTACCTTGCCGGTCAACAGCTGTTGCATCAACCCCTTCTTCTGCTCCAGCAGGGCATCGAGCTGAGTACGAAGGAGGTCGAGTTCGCGGCCGTCGGTTTCGAAAACTGCGACGATTGCCTGCTGCTCCTCCATGGAGGGACGTGGCACATGAATCTTGGCGAAGTCGCTCCAACGCAGGCTCCCCCGGCGATCAACCGAAGCGCTGGTATTGCTGGCGAAGATATGGCGATAGGTTTCGGTCTTCAGAATCAAAAACAGAAACCTGTCATCAATAGTTTTGTCGGTCTGGAAAACGGTGTAGATGGGGCTGATAAGAGCTTCATCGTAGGTTTGCTGATATCCTATGGACCCTTCATCGATGTGATTGGTAGCATAAGCAAAATGATCTTTGCAGACGACTTTGTAGTTTGAGAGGTCTTCACTGAAAATCTGTTTACCGAAGTAGGCCAGGCTATCCACCAACCCTTTGTGCTTGGTACAGGAGAGAACCGGACGCCCGGTTTCGTCGCCGTTGCGTTCGGAAACTTCCTTGGCTACCTCACCTATGCGAGGGTAAGCCCAATCTGCGGGTAGCGTTCCAAAAGGAGTTTTGTGGCGTTCTAGACTGCATTCAAACCCCGGCAGCCGACGTTGCCCGGTCAAAAGCTGCTGCATGAGCCATGTGCGGCGCTCCTGCTTGGCGGCGATCAGGCGTTCGGTGAGGTCGATGGAACTGCTATAACAACTCAATATCTTGGCAATTTCCTTTTGCTCTGCAAAAGGAGGAAAGTTCACTTTTAATCTGAGCAGATCGGTCTTTGAGATGTTCTTCATACTATCGCTTGTACCAGTCGCTAACTTTGAAAGTCTGTATCGGACAGGAGGGGAATCCAGGTAAAAAGCTAGCCACTCAACACAAAATTGTTTTCCACTTTTCGGTTTGAGTTGCCAAAGTTTATCTGACAAGAAGAGATCAGGATAATCCTTATCAACCAGCGCACTTGCTGCGACCAGCTCTGGCGAATTACTCCTGCTCACAATAATATGACCTCGCTGTGGCGACTCTTTTACCCTGCAAATGTCTTCTTTAATAACAGCCTTGTTGGCTTTGGGATTGAAAACGCCATATGTAACCGCACTCACTTTCAAAACACCAACTTCGCCATCGCATTTTTGACGATCCATTCCATTTACACTCACGCCTGCATCAAGTGAAGCAATAAGGTCTGAAATATGCGCTTTTTGCCAGCCTTCAGGGGTCATTTCCTCTCCTTCGGCAACACTGCGCTCTCAATCCTCTCCAACTCCGCCAAATCCTCCCGATCCGCCGCCAATCGCTCGGTCTCGCGCCGCTGGATATCGAACTCCTCATACCGCCTCAAGGCAAGCTTCTCCGCTACCACAGCCTGCAAATGACCCGCATGGGTAAGCACATCACGCTCGTTGAACGACAGGAAGGCATCAAGCCGTTCGCTCCACTCCTGCATGGTCATCTGCTTGCGGCGCTTGGCTTGATCCTCTGCATAATCGAGATACATGGTGACGATCCGGTTCAGCTCCTCGATTTCGTCGTGATTGAGGTAGTTCTTGGCTATGGTCACATCCTTCTTGCGGACACGACTTCCATCCCAGGACATAAGTCCCATATTGGCGAGTGTGGCATTGCTTCGCTCCTTGATGAGTTCAGGCGCGGTATGTCCGGTGATGGCCCAAAGCATCTTGTTCTGCACCTTTTTGAAGAAGAGCTGTGCCGCTTCGCTCTTCGGATCGTAGTCAACGCTGGTGGCATATATGTCGCGCACCTTCTGATAAAAGCGTTTCTCAGATGCCCGGATGTCACGAATGCGTTCGAGCAGTTCGTCGAAAAAGTCCCAGCCGCCCGGCTCTTTGAGCCGCTTGTCATCCATGGCAAATCCCTTGACCAGGTATTCGCTCAGGGTGCTGGTGGCCCACTGCCGGAACTGGGTGCCACGCAGGGAGCGGACCCGGTAGCCGACGGCCAGGATCATTTCCAGATTGTAATACTTGACATGATACTTTTTACCGTCTGCGGCAGTTGTCAAGTATTCCTTGACAACTGAATCTTCGGAGAGTTCGCCTTCCTCCAGCACGTTCTTGATGTGAAGGCTGACATTCTGTTTTGAAGTCTCAAAGAGCTCAGCAAGCTCCATTTGGGTGAGCCAGACAGTACCATCCTGTACCCGCAACTGCATGGATACATGGCCGTCTTCGGTGGTATAGATTATCAGTTCGCCCTTTGTCATATATCCTCCCTGACATATCGACCATTTTTCCCATTTGGGAAAAATGGTCTTTAACCGCTAAGACCATAACGAGGTCATCCTCGAAATGGTCAATTCTTTGGTACCACGATCGGGTTCCCCCTCCCAAGCCCTACCCCTCCTGGGGAGGGAACTAAATCAGTTACATCCAGGACGTGCTTTTAGCTCCTCCCCCCAGCGGGGGGAGGCCGGGAGGGGGGAAGCCTATACCCCCAACTCCTTCAAACACGCCGCCATCTGCCCTCGCACCTCGGCCAGCTCCTTCTCGATGCCGACAATCCGCTCCTGCACTGCGGTGATATCCACCTCCGCTTCTTCCTTGAAGGTATCCACATAGCGGGGAATGTTGAGGTTGAAGTCGTTCTCCCGAATCTCCTCCCGGCTGGCCAGATAGGAATACTTGTCAACCGTCTGCCGGCTGCGGTAGGTCTCGACTATCTTGGCGACCTCGACGTCCTCGCGCATCACGTTCTGATTCTTGCCGCTGTCGAATTCGCGGCTGGCGTCGATGAAGAGGACATCGGTACGCTCGCCCCGGTCGCGGCGGAAGATGAGAATCGCTGCCGGGATGCCGGTGCCGAAAAAGAGGTTGGCCGGCAGTCCGATGACGGCATCCAGCAGATTTTCCTCGATGAACGCCTGGCGGATCTTCCTTTCGGCCCCGCCCCTAAACAGCACGCCATGTGGCACGACCACGCCGACCCGGCCGGTCCCCTGGGTAGTCGTTTCGATCATGTGGGAAATGAAGGCGTAATCTCCCTTGCTCTTCGGCGGCGTGCCGCGGTGCCAGCGGTTGAAGCGCTTGGCCTCTTCCCCGGCCTTGTCCGCCCCCCACTTGTCGAGGGAAAAAGGTGGGTTGGCTACCACTACTTCGAAACGCATCAGCTTGTCGTTTTCGATCAGCTTCGGCTCCAGCAGGGTGTCGCCCCACTCAATGCGCGGGCTGTTTTCATTGTGGAGGAACATGTTCATCATGCAGAGCGCCCAGGTGCTGCTGATCGCTTCCTGGCCGAACAGGGCGCAGTCCTCGCTATTGTAGACCTTGCGCACATGGGCGGCGCACTTGAGCAGCAGCGACCCCGAACCGGTCGCAGGGTCGCAGATCCTCTCCCCCGGTTTGGGATCGAGCAGTTTGGCGAGGAGCATCGAAACGACCGGCGGAGTATAGAACTCGCCGGCCTTCTTGCCGGCATCGGCGGCAAAACGGCCGATCAGGTATTCATAGGCGCCGCCGATAATGTCCAGGCTGCCGATCCGGGTGGGGCGCAGGTCCAGCTTGGGATCACCGAAATCCTCCAGCATCAGTTTGAGGATGCGGTTCCTCTGGCGGGTGTTGCCGAGTCGGGACTCGGAGTTGAAATCGATATTGCGGAAGACATTGGTGAGCTTGGCCTTGTTGGCCATCTCGATCTTTTCCAGGGCGATGTTGATCAACTCCCCCAAATTCGGGGCTTCACGGTTGTCGTAGAGGTAGTAGAAAGAGCCCTCGTCAGGCAGGACAAACCGCTCCCGCTCCATCTTGCGCTTGATCCGCTCCTCGTCATTGCCGAGCTGCTTCCGAAACTCGTCGTAATGATCCTGCCAGACGTCCGAGATGTACTTCACGAACAGCATGGTGAGGATGTACTCCTTGTATTCGCTGGCGTCGATGGTGCCGCGAAAGCTGTCGCAGGCCTTCCAGAGAATGTCGTTGATCTCTTGCTGGGATATCTGAGGGCTCATATTCTGCTACTCCTTATCGTTGCCATTGAAATTGGAAAGTAATTGTTTGCCGATTGCCTGATTTAGCCGTTCCGCTTCTGCCACCAACTGTTGCAGCAGCTTCTTTTCCAGCATTTGCAGCCTGCCAAGGGCCGCTATTTGCCGCTGTACCGCCAGCGGTGGGAGCGGAATCGTCAGCTCCCTGAGTGCGTTGCTTGGGATCATCGGTGTACCGGCACCGCTACGGATTTCGTTCAAGCGGGCTTTCATAAACTCCTGTTCGAAACACCAGGCGAGATAGCCCGATTCAACTCCCGGCTTTGGCCGCAGAATGAAGAAAGTCAGGGGAGCAATTGCCGGTTGCGGTACATCCTCAACCAGCACGGCATAGTTGTTGGAGCCACGTGACATGAAGAGGATATCGCCCGGTTGGACCAGATATTTCTCGTAAAATTTTGGAGGGGTGATGAGGAGAGCGTGCTCGACGTAGCAATAGGGCTCCCCTTTGGTGACGTGCTGCGCCGTGATGACCTGGAGGCTCCCATCCGGCTCGTTGACGATAGCACCCTTTGAAGAGTAGCCGGGCCGCACATCGGCGCAGTCCTGGATGCGAACATTTTTGCTTTTCATGGTGCGCCCGGCTCCTTTCTCTTACCCGTTACATACCGGTTGATAGTTTTGAATCAAATCTGACTCAATGGAAAGACGATTCTTCTCGGCACCTTCCCCCTTCACGGCAATGTGGCTTTTGCCATGCCTATCGAAACTGGTTTGCTTGTGGTGATTGTCAAATCGCTCTGACAAATCTCCAGTTTGGCCAACATACAGGAGATCGTACTTGCCAGTTGGCTGTTTCTTGAGGACGAGATACAACCCGCCAACGGGATAAAATGTCGTTCCCCAGCGGTAAACCTCGAACTCGTGTGTTACCCCTGACTTCCCACGCACTGTCACCTTGTCTTCTGCCGCCATATCAAATCTCCTTTGCCTGGTTGTGGAAGGCTTGACTTGATATGGCAGCTGACGTACACTTGGTTTGCCGACGAAGTGACTTTAGCTACCGACCAGGCTCAGCCTGCCGGTTAAAGTTACCGAGTTAACCCGTGTGTTAGCGCACATGGGTTTTTCTCGGAGCGGATACTGCATGTTAGGAATATGCCACAACATCCTCACCCCGTCAATATTTGTTTTCAAGTAACTTAAATCATCTTTTTTATTTACTGTTACTTGATTATAATTCGGACGCCACCCTGTTAAATACCCTGCTACAAAAAGTTGCTATCCATCAGTCATCCCCTGACAAACCAGCTTCAGCCCTAGCTCCCCCCTTTGGCAAGCGCTATTTCATTGACTCTCATGGGAAAAAACAGTAATTTACGATGATTGTCGGGTGAATTCCAATATGGTGCGAGCCTCTCTCTATCTGCTGTTTGTATTCCCGTGGACTTTCTTATGCAGCATTATTGCCCTGCTCTCGACATTTATCGAACAAAGCGGAAGAACTTACCACAAGGTCGCGCTGTTCTGGAGCAAAGTGTGCCTGCTTGCTGCCGGGGTAAAAATCGAAGTAGACGGTTCAGAACTGATCCCGCGCGATCAGCCCGTCATCTTTATGAGCAACCACCAGGGTAACTTTGACATACCGGCCCTTTTTCAGGCTATTCCGATACGCTTCAACTGGCTTGCCAAAGAGGAACTTTTCAAAATCCCGCTGTTCGGACGCTCAATGCTGTCCGCAGGATATATTCCAGTAAACAGAGGCGATGGCCGAGACTCTCTCAAAAGCCTCGACAGAGCAGCAGAGCTTGTACGCGGCGGGACAAGCATTGCCATCTTCCCGGAAGGGACTCGCTCAAATAACGGCAACCTCTTGCCGTTTAAAAGGGGAGGGTTCATCCTTGCAGCAAAAGCCGCTGTACCGATAATACCTGTTTCGATTAGCGGCAGCATGAAGATCAACCCGCCTGACAATTTATTATGCATTCTTCCTGGCATCATCAGGATAAAGTTCAGCCCCCCGATCCAGACAAGGTCGAACGGGGAAAACCTGCAGATGTCAATTATGGATCAGGTCCGGAGGGCAATCGCTACCGGGCTGGAGAGTTAGAAATGGGCTTTAGATATATCCCCTTGATAATTGCCGGACTGGCTCTAACTGCCTGGGCTCTGCCGGCCTCTTACCGCATCCGCTCTCCCTGGCGGGTCTTCGCCGCAATTGCTGCGCTCTTGGGCGTAATTGCTTCACTTGCAGGAGTATTGCTCCTTACCGTTCCGAACTTCTTCTAAGGTGATCTGATGCTGGACAGAACAAAAACGATTTTAGTCAACGGAGTTTTTATCACTGCACTGTCAATTCTCCTCTTTGCCGCAGACACGCAGTTTCGGCAATGGTCTCAATACAACCGGGGAGAAAAATCGCTTGCAGCCGGCGACCATATAAATGCCATTGCCGGATTCGAGTCTGCAATTCACATGTATACTCCCTTGAGTCCGCTTGTTGAGCGAAGCGCGGCCAGGCTCTGGATCATAGGCAGGGATATGGAAACCAGAGGAGAGAGGGAAAAATCGCTGATCGCTTACAGGGCTCTGCGAAGCGCCTTCTACTCTACTCACGGCCTTATCACTCCAGGGCTGAAATGGATTGCACTTTGCGATGAGAAGATAAAGCTTCTTGAACCCCCCATACAGCCGGCAAGATAGGCACTTTATGGGACTTTCTGAAAAAGACACTTCCGGTCTGAAAATCACCCCCCTGGGCGGCCTTGGCGAAATCGGCCTCAACATGATGCTTTTCGAGTATGGCGACGATATCATCATCGTCGACTGCGGACTCATGTTCCCCGAACCTTACATGCTCGGGGTCGACCTGGTCATCCCGGATATCTCCTGCCTCATGGACCGCACAGCTTCAATCAGAGGAATTTTCCTTACCCACGGGCACGAAGACCATATCGGCGCCCTGCCGTATATTCTGCGCGACATTCAGCCGACTGTTTACGGGACAGCTCTTACCATCGGATTTGTTCGGGAGAAACTGAAGGAGTTCGATCTGGATAACTCGGTCGAACTTGTCTGCGTAAAACCTCGGGAAATTGTCGAGGCCGGGTGCTTTTCCATCGAATTCATCAGGGTCGCCCACTCGATTGTGGATGGATGCGCTTTTGCGATCACAACTCCGGAAGGGGTGGTCATCCACACCGGTGATTTCAAGATAGATCATACCCCTGTAGATGGCGAACTGACCGACCTTACAACATTCGCCAGATACGGAGAACAAGGGGTTCTTGCTCTTCTGTCGGATTCAACAAATGTTGAGCGCGAAGGTTATACCCTCTCCGAACGGCTTGTCGGCGATGCTTTTGAAAATATTTTCCCGAAATGCCGGGAAAGGATAATTGTCGCGGCTTTCTCAAGCAACATCCATCGCGTTCAGCAGGTTATCGATGCGGCAGTCAACTGCGGAAGGAAGGTACTCTTAAACGGCCGGTCAATGCTCGCTAACGTCCAGATTGCCAGGGAACTCGGATACATAAGGATTCCGGACGACACCCTGGTCGATTTAAAAGAGCTACCGCGAATCCCCAGAGAAAAGATCTGCATGATTACGACCGGCTCGCAGGGCGAACCGATGAGTGCTCTCACCAGAATCGCCATGGATGACCACAAACAGATCAAGCTTGAAGCAGGCGATACCGTAATCCTCTCTTCTAGGTTCATCCCGGGAAATGAAAAAATAATCTCTGATCTCATAAATCATCTGTATCGCCGTGGTGCCGAGGTTTTTCACGAAAACGTCTCGGAAGTCCATGTATCTGGCCATGCCAGCCGGGAAGAGCTGAAGTTGATCCTGAACCTTGTCAGACCACAATGGTTTCTTCCGGTACATGGAGAGTACCGTCATCTTGTAAAGCACACCCAACTTGCCGAACTGGTCGGAATCCCCAAGGAACGCTGCATCATAATGACCAACGGTGATGTGGTAGCCTTCTCTGAAGGAGAGGCCTGCATACTCGAAAAGGTCGAACATGGTCGAGTATACGTCGACGGCAAAGGGGTAGGGGATGTCGGCGAGATAGTGCTGAAAGACCGCAAGCATCTCTCTGAAGACGGGATGGTCGTTGTTATCATCGGCATCGAGCAGTCGAGCGGCCGGATAATCTACGGACCTGATATCGTCTCCCGAGGTTTTGTCTTTGAAGATGAGAGCAGGGAGTTTCTGGAGCAGGCGAAAATGCTCGTGATGGAGAGGCTTGAGCAGCTTAATATCGAGGTTATGGGTGAGTGGACTGAGGTAAAGCAGGAGGTCCGTGCCGTCATGAAGCGTTTCTTCAAGAAAACCATAGAGCGCGGACCGGTTATACTCCCTGTTATACTTGAAATGTAACCCCTGTTTTCATCTATCCAACGGAGCATTTGCTCAAAACACCCTTCGTTTCTTATTTTCCATTCATCATAATTAATGCTATTCTCTGGACATTATGGACGATCAGGCAGAAAAAAAAGAACGGCTGACCGTTGAGATAAAAGGAATGCTTATTGGTGCTGCGGGTCTGTTTCTCCTGATGGCCCTTTTATCATTCAAGGCTGACGACTTCTCTTCCAACACCTTCTCCTCGGATCATTCCGTACACAACTTCGGCGGCAGGCTGGGTGCCGAGATATCAGATCTGATACTTCAGCTTTTCGGCCTATCCTCGTATGCGATTCCAATATCGCTCCTGTACCTTTCCTACCGCTCGCTGCGCTTCAAGGAATTTCGCTGGAAAGCCTACAAGATAGCCGCTTTTACAGGAATGCTGGTCACCATCTCGGCCATCTTCGCGTTCAACATCGAGTTTACCCAACTTTTCGGCCAGCGCGTTCATACCGGCGGAGTTATCGGTTTCAAGGCTGCCGAAGTCCTGAAGCGATACCTCGGTGCTCCGGGAGCAATCCTTCTGCTGCTCCCGATGCTGGCGGCTTCTGTCATGGTGCTCTCCCGCTTCTCATTCATCCTCTATGCGGACTGGTGGATAAATGCAGCGAGCGACCGCTGGAACAGACGGCAGGAGAAGAAAGCCTTGAACAGATCTCTGGGAAGCAGGGAAGCAAAGAGTTCCGAACCCGGAACCCCTGTCATCAAACCGCTTTCCGTATCCATTCCGGTCATCTCTGCGCTTCCGACAAAAAAAGAGAAGAAGAAGGAGAGTGACAAGTTCAAGCCGGTTCAGGAGACTTTCGATTTCATCGAAAATGACGGGGATTTCATGACCCCTCCGCTCTCCCTGCTTGACACTCCGCCCACAACAGAGCGGCGGATCGACAGGGAAGCCCTCTCCATGAACGCAAGACTCCTGGAGAAAAAGCTCAAGGACTTCGGCATAGACGGAGAGGTCATCGAGATCTGTCCGGGCCCGGTCATCACGATGTATGAGTTCTCACCCGGCCCGGGTATAAAGGTGAGCCGGATCGCAGGGCTTGCTGACGACCTTTCGATGGCACTACAGGCGCTGGCAATTAGAATAGTTGCGCCAATTCCCGGCAAGGGGGTTGTCGGCATCGAACTCCCTAACCGCGACCGCGAGATGGTCTTTCTGAAGGATATATTCTCCAGTGAGACCTTCCACAAGGGGAAGATGAAGCTTCCGATGGCACTGGGGAAGGATATAGGCGGAGACCCCCTTGTGATGGATCTGGCAAGAGCGCCTCACCTTCTTGTCGCAGGCGCCACAGGCTCGGGCAAGTCCGTAGCGATCAACACCATGATTCTCTCTCTGCTTTATACCGCTACACCGAAGGATGTCCGACTTATCATGGTAGACCCGAAGATGCTTGAGCTTTCGATTTACGAAGGCATCCCGCATCTCCTGCTTCCCGTAGTGACAAACCCGAAAAAAGCGTCTCTCGCCCTCAAGTGGGCAGTAGAGGAGATGGGACGACGCTACCGCTTGATGTCGGACAAGGGAGTACGGAACATCGACTCATATAACAGGGAGCTGCTCCGTGAAGAAAAGGAGGTGGCAGAGCTTCAGGCAAACGCCACAGTCTCCGTGGAAGAAGTGGAGGAACTCATCGATACTGATGATGCAGCGATTCAGGAGTTCCTCGCCAAAGAGGAACATCTTGAGCATGGGCACCTGCCCTACATCGTCGTTATTGTCGACGAACTTGCAGACCTTATGATGGTGGCAGGAAAAGATATCGAAGAGTCGATTGCCAGACTTGCCCAGATGGCCAGGGCTGCGGGGATTCATCTGATTCTTGCCACTCAACGCCCTTCTGTGGATGTCATAACCGGCCTGATAAAGGCAAACTTTCCTGCCCGCATCTCCTTCCAGGTCTCTTCAAAGACAGACTCAAGGACAATCCTCGACTGTAATGGCGCAGAATCCCTTCTCGGCATGGGTGACATGCTCTTTCTCCCGCCCGGAACCGCCAAAATGATCAGATCTCACGGGGCATTCGTCTCAGATGCAGAGGTTTTGAGAGTAGTGGAGTTCCTTAAAAAACAGGGGAAACCCGTGTATGAAAAATCGATACTGGAGATGAAGGAGTCAGACGGCAAGAGCTCCGGTAACGATGACGAGGAAATCGATCCCCAGTATGACGCCGCACTGGCGCTGGTTGCAGAGGCTCGTCAGGCATCGATTTCCATGATCCAGAGAAGACTGCGGATAGGGTATAACCGCGCCGCGAGAATCATGGAAAAGATGGAGCAGGAGGGTGTTGTTGGCCCATCAGACGGCACGAGCAGACCGAGAGAAGTATTTATTAACAAACTATAACGGCATGCATCGGTAATTGCGACCATATTACGGAGCCCGTATGAAAATTGGCCTACGCTACAAATTCATCGGCATTACCCTCCTGTCAGCGCTTCCATTCCTGCTTTATGCAATAATCCATTATCACAATGCCGTAAACGACAACAAAAACAGCACCATTACGAGAAATCTGTCCGTCGCCGAAGAAACTGCCGAAAAGGTGGCGGATTTTATCAACAGTTCACAAAGCGTTCTCTACTCCCTGGCCCTGCATCCGGCAATCATAAACCACGATTCCAGGAAGTGTGATGAAATCTTCAGTCAGCTTCTCCCCCTGTATCCGGCTCACGAGAATATCCTGGTGGCTGACATGAATGGGAGAAATTTCGGTAGCGGCCTTGACCCGAAAACTGCTCACAATTTTGACTATCTGGACAGGGAGTGGTTCAAACGGGGGAGCAAAGGGGTTTCGTATGTCTCAGACCTGTATAGCTCAAAACTTTTAAAAAATCCGGTCTTCATGATAACCATGCCGGTCTTCGACAGTTCCGGCAGCCAGAAATCGGTCCTCGGATTCCCCGTAAACCTGTTGAAGCTAAAGGAGCACCTGACCGAATTGGAGAAGATCGATACTAGTACCTATTTCTTCCTGATCGACAACAAAGGGACAATTCTTATCGACTCCAACAACAATGGGGCAGTCGGTACACCTTTCAAACAGGAATCTCTTTTGAAAAAGATTTCAAAAAGGCTGACAGGTTCTCTTGTTGACACCGATCAGACCGGGACGGAATGCTTTTACAGCCATGCCACGGTCAGCACCACCGGCTGGAAGGTACTGGTAGGGATACCGTCAAGCACGGTATACAAGGAAGCAAACCTTGGAGCTTTCAGCCACCTCATTTTTTTCATCCTGATATGTCTCACCGGCGGTCTATCGTCCATATGGTTGAGTCGCAGGCTGGGTGGCAGAATAGAAACCATCGTCAACGGCCTTAATGAAGTTGCCGCCGGCAACTACAACTGTCACCTCACCATTCCGGGGAATGACGAAATAGCCCAGGCAAGCGACGCCTTCAACCGGATGACTGCCGAGCGAGGAAAGCACCTGCACGAAATAAAAGCTCTCACCGAATCCCTCGAAAGAAAAGTTCAGATCAGAACTGCCGAACTCCTTAACTCCAAAAACGAACTCGAAGCATTCTCGTCTGCGGTTTCACATGACCTCCATGCGCCGGTCCGTCATATTCTGGCTTTTACACGGATACTGCTGGAAGAACATGCAAAGGAGCTTTCACCTGAATGCATGGGTCATCTTCAGCGAATAAACCGGGCAGGGGAGAATATGAAGGAGATGATCATTCACCTTCTTGACCTCTCGAAGCTTAACCGCCAGGAGATAACCCGTATCATTGTAAACATCTCCTTCTTGAGTAAAACCATTGTTACTGATCTTGCAGAAGCCGAGTCTGGCAGAAGCGTCAAAACGGTTATAGCGGAAGGTCTTACGACTTATGCCGATCCGACACTTCTCAGGATCGTGCTGCAGAACCTTATCGGCAATGCATGGAAATTTACCAGAAAATGCCCTTCCCCTAAAATTGAGATCGGCGAGACTGTAATAAACGAGACGCGCTGCTTTTTTGTGAAAGATAACGGGTGCGGTTTTGACATGTCATACTCGGAAAAGCTTTTTGCCCCGTTCCAACGGCTTCACAGCCCCGAAGAGTTCGAAGGGACCGGTATAGGGCTGGCCACAGTAATGAGGATTATTCAAAGGCATGGCGGGAAGCTGTGGGCGGAGAGCACCCCAGGCAATGGAGCCGTCTTCTACTTTACTATCATAAGCCTTGATGCCTAATGGAGATCGCATGAGCAAACGTAATCCTGAGAATCTGGCACATTTTGCCGTTACAATCATAAGCAAGGACAGGCCCGGGATAGTCGCAGACACTACCGAGGTGCTTTTCAATCTCGGATGCAATATCGAGGACTCCAGCTGCACGATGCTCGGAGGGGATTTCGCGATGATACTTATTGTCACTCACGAGAAGCCCTTTACGAAAGCAAGTTTAAGTGACGAATTCAAGACTCTTCAAGAGCGGACCGGACTTGTAGTTCACTTGAGGACACTCCATGAGAATGAGCTCTATCCAGTCAAGGACGAAGGAGATCTCTGCCTCATCTCCGTTTACGGCTCAGATCAGCCAGGAATCGTCTATATGGTAACCCGGGCTCTTGCCGACCATAAGGTAAACATAACGGATTTGAACACAAAACTGATCGGAACCAAGGAAGAGCCAGTCTATGTTCTTATGCTCGAAGCGATACTCCCTCAGGGTTTATCAATAGAAGCCACTTCAGAGTTGCTTGATCCTCTACGCAAAAAGCTGGCAGTTGAAATCGGCGTTCGAGCGATAACTCCGGTCTCCCTGTAATTGAGCCCGTTAGCGGATAACCAATAGATGCCCTCTCAAAAAATACTTACATTCCCTCACCCCTTGCTGAAGAAACGTTCGCACAGAGTGGAGGTAGTTGATGCGCAGATTCTAGGGCTGATAACAGACCTGATCGACACCATGAAAGCAGGACCGGGATCGGTCGGTGTAGCGGCCCCGCAGATAGGAGTGTCTCTCTGTGCGTGCGTTGTCGATGTTTCGGAAAGCAGGCATGGCAAGGATAACAACCATGGCCTTCTCGTCATGCTGAATCCCGAGATACTGTCCTCATCCGGCAGTTCAATAATGCGTGAAGGATGCATGAGCGTTCCCGATTACACCGGTGACGTCGAGAGGGCAACTCTAATCACTGTCGAGTATATGAATCAGGAAGGGAAGATTCAGGCTGTCGAGGCGAGCGGCTTTGAAGCCGTTGCGATTCAGCACGAAATGGATCATCTTGACGGGATCCTCTTTCTCGATCGAATCCTGTCTCTCAAAACAGGATTGTTCAGACGAAAGAGCTACAGGTAAACATCTAATAGGGGAACGAATTATAAAAGGACAAGGACACTGAACAGCGCCCGTATTGAGCATTTCAGTATACGTGCAGAAAATATTAATTGATAGACTGGAAATATTGTTTATTAGCGGTATATTATAAACCATAAGAAGATAAATGCTGTCAAACAAAGGAGGGCAGCTCTATCGACGATAATCCACCAGGCATATTAAATACATACAGGTTTTACCGTCCGGTTCAGCACTTACCGGAATGACCCTTGAAAAGGGGGCAAAGAGCTGAAATAAAGAGACCCGCCGACAGTTGGCGGGTCTTTCATTTCAGCGACATTTCAGTAGTGAGGAGGGGGGGTCTCTTCCTCCGTCTCCTTGACAAGCGAAGGGAGCACAATCTGCAACTGTTCCTTGATCTGGCGCAACTCTGAGGTGAGCGCCGCAATCTGCTGCTGCTGGCGGTAGACCAGCTCGTTAAGCTCTTCAACCTGATGCTGTTGATGCGTCAGCTGAATTTCAAGATCGGTGAGATTATCACTCATAACATTTATTTTTGCGACAACCTGTGAACACACTCTACCATGTGAATCGCGTTTTCAGGCGGGACAGTCGGCAGAATCCCGTGACCAAGGTTGAAAATATGCCCCGTTCTGCCCGCATTCTCGTCCAGAACCCGCTTGACTTCGCGCTCTATGACATCTTTCGGTGCATAGAGGACGGTCGGATCAAGATTTCCCTGCACCGCAAACTCCGGTCCCAGAGTATCTCTTGCAGTCCCTAGGTTAACATGCCAGTCCAGGCCCATGACATCACCGCCGGCCTTCTTGACAACACTGTACATTGCTCCTGCACCCTTCACAAAGTGGATGACCGGTACGTTCTGGCGGTTAAGGCCGTTTATAAGCTTCGTGGTATATGGCAGGACATATTTCTCGTAATCGGTCGGCGAAAGGACCCCGCCCCAGGTATCGAAAATCTGGATCGCCTGAGCACCCGCCTTGATCTGGGCATTAAGATACTCCATATCCATCATCGTCACCTTTTCCATCAGTGCGGCATAGACATCAGGAGCGGCATACATCATCCGCTTTATGGTTGCCCAGTCTTTCGATCCCTTGCCCTCCACCATGTAGCAGGCAAGGGTAAACGGCGCGCCGCCGAATCCGATGAGAGGAACCTTGGATGCAAGTTCACGACGGAGTATCTTGATCGTATCAAGCACATACGGCACATCTTCTTCCGGGTTCGGGATCCTGAGAGCATCAACATCCGCCATTGTCCGGATGGGATGCTCGAATACCGGACCAGGCACGAAGTCAAGCTTCATTCCCATCGGCTCGACCGGAGTCAGAATGTCGGAAAACATAATAGCAGCATCGACCCCGAGGATGTCAACCGGCTGGATCGAAACCTCTGCCGCAAGCTCAGGAGTTTTGCAGAGTTCAAGAAAAGTGCACTTTGAGCGGACCAGCATATAGTCGGGAAGATAACGACCTGCCTGCCTCATAAGCCATACCGGTGTCCGGTCGACCGGTTTGCCCCAGCAGGCATCGAGAAAACGTGTGTTCATGCAAAATCCTCCTCAGGAATTTATGATTTTTTTTGAGTCCTTATTGGAACGTAATTACAGAAAGGTTCTTCCGCCATATAATCCCCGTAAACCGCATCAGCCCTGGCCCTGCAGCCGCCGCAGACGTTTATGTATTCGCACTCTCCGCACTTCCCCTTGTAAGCCTTGAAGTTGCGGAGGTCCTTGAATATTTCAGAATTCTCCCAGATTTCCCGGAATGGCGTCGTCTTCACATTTCCCGCAGTCCTGTGAAAATATGAGCAGGGCTTGACGTTGCCGAAACAGTCTATGAGGCAGATCGTTTGTGCAGCTATGCATCCCTTTCCCCCGCCGGTCGAAAAGGTGAGCGAACGCCGCTCGAACTTGACCCCTTCAGCCTTTGCCTTCTGCGGAACAATACGGTAATAGTGGGGAGCGCAGGTAGGGCGCATCAGGATATCATCTTCCAGCTTTTCCTGCTGGTAGTGCCAGTCAAGAATCTCCTCGTAATCCTCTTTACTGATCAGTTCGCTCATGATCTCCTCGCCGCGACCGGTAGGGACGATCATGAACATATACCAGGCAGTCGCGCCGAGAGACTTGGCAACCTTGAAGGTGTTTGCAATATCGGACTGGTTCCGTTTCGTGAACGAGGAGTTGATCAGGAATTTCTGGCCATGCTTGCGGAAGTATCCGGCTGCATTCACGACCCCCTGAAAAGCGCCGGTGCACCCCCTGAAGTCGTCATGAACCGCTGCCGTAGAACCATCAAGTGAAAGAGAGACCATCTTGATATCAGCCTTTTTCATCTTCTCGCAGACTTCGTCATTCACCAGCGCGCCGTTCGTTGCCATACAGATACGCAGACCGAGTGAAGTCCCGTACTCGGCCAGTTCGAATATGTCCGGGCGCAGCAGCGGCTCTCCCCCTGAAAGAACTACTACCGGCTTGGAATAGTCGGATATTTCCTTGAGAAGTTTTTTACCCTCTTCGGTACTGAAATCCCCTTCAGATGAGAGCATGTCAGACGAGCAGCGGCAGTGAACACACTTAAGATTGCATTTCTGGGTGGTTTCCCAGGCAATCCACTTCGGAATGAACTCTTCGCTCATAATTTCTCCGTAAATCTCAGTTCAATCTGTCAATAATAATATGAAAGTGGCTTTTTACTCAAGCAGAATCGGGACTTCATGGCATCAATGCCGTTTCAGTCCGGATAAAGAGAAGAGATATGCTGAATTGTTTCCATGTTCTGCAAAAAAATTTCCAGAAGAACGGGATCAAACATCCTGCCTGACTCGTTCCTCAACTCTTCGGTCACGGCATCAGCATCCCAAGCCTCCTTGTAACACCTCTTGTTTGAAAGGGCGTCATATACATCTGCAATAGCAACTATGCGCCCGAATAATGGTATCTCTTCGCCTTTTTTCCCCCTGGCTCTGCCATCAGCATCTTCATAACCGGGCAAAGTGATTCCGGTGAGAGGATCGAGATGGCCGGGATACCCGTTACCGTCCCACCTCTCATGGTGGTTAAGCGTCACATCCAAAGCAGTATCATCAATATCGGAATACGCCTCTCCAAAAAGCCTTGCACCGAAAAGGGTATGCTGCTTCATGATTTCATACTCCTCGGGGGTAAATCTTCCCGGCTTTTTGAGTATTACATCCGAAATCGCCACTTTGCCGACATCGTGAAGCATCGCAGCAAGCCGGAGTAAGTCCCGGTTTCTGTCAATCTCGATCGGCGAGATTCCCATTACGTTTGCCCATGCCTCGTAAAGAGCAACCGAATATGAGGCAACCCTGTTCACATGGGGTCCTGTCTCTTTCGGGTCACGAAGTTCCGCCATCTTGTTCATCCGCATGATGATGCCGCGGGTCAGCTTTGCCCGCTCCACGGCGTTTGCTGCGGCATTGGCCAGATGCGCCAGCACCGGCATTCCTGACTCGGGGAAAGGGATAACCTGGCCTTTTTCATCCTTTGCATTTATCAGCTGAAGAACTCCGGCAACATCACCTCGCTGTGCAGTCAGCGGAATAGTCAGCATGGAGCGGGTCCGGTATCCCGAAAGTTCGTCATAGCTTCTGTTGAAAGAGTACGGAGCTTCCAGAGAGATCTCCCAAGCGTCCGGGATGTTAAGAAGCTGCCCTGTCACCGCTACATGACCGGATATGGAATTACTGTTGATCGGGGTCGAGAATGTCGAATAAATCAGTTTCTTGCCGGAGGGCAGTTGCGACTGAAGCGTATCATTCTGGGTGTAGCTGAATTTGAGCGAGTCTCCCTCTCGTATATAGATCGATCCGGCATCTGCATTTGTAAAACAACGTGCCTCACCGAGTATCTTCTCGAGAAGAAGATCGATATCTCTTACTTTTGAGATCTCGCTCTCAAACTCGAGAACTCTTTCCAGCCTGCGTGTATTCTCAGACACTTGGTCATCCCCTCTACCTCAAAAATGAACGACATTCATTATTTATTCAACCTGATCATCTGTTCACACAGTATAAGATTATGCCTTGCATCATTATCCCCCGGATAATAAGACAACCATGTAAGGATGACTGACTTGCCTTCTTCATATTTCTTCTGCTCCATCAGCGCAGAGGAAAGGTTCTGTAACGAGCCTCTGTCTTTCGGCAGATAATTCAGATGAATTCTATAGGCGCTTTCAGCCTCTTTCATATGGCCGCTGAACGCATACGCATTGCCAATCTCCCGATATGCCTCAAGATAAGTCGGGAACCAGTTTTTCAGGGTAAACATTTTTTCCAGGACTGCAATGGCCTCCTGGTGGCGTCCTTTTTCATTCAATACCTTTCCAAGAAATAGATAGCCCTTTGGGAGACCGGGAGCAACCTGAATGATTCTGCTGTAAAGAGCTTCCCGGTCGCTCCAGAATCTGCACAGGTAATAGTTGTACCCTGAAAGCACCAGGGAAATTATTATTGCAGATGTAACCGCAACAGCCTGTAACCTCTCCTCGAATCCCCTTATTATAATTGTTAAAAGAGCAGCGGAAAGCATCGTCGCAAAAAGCAGGTAGTGATCATAAAAGACCATCTGACCAGAATCATTATGATGAAGCGGAATTATGTTCAAGTAGGGAAGAAGCGTTAACAGCATCATAATTGAAACTAAGAAGGCATCATATTTTCTTTTGAGCAGCAGTAAAAGTATTCCGCCAAAAACTGCAAGCGGAAGCAGCCATTCGGTCAGAGCCGGGAACCCATTTGGCCATGCAAGGTCATAATCATATGCAAGATTAACCGGGAATAGAAATTTCTCAATCATCATATTAAGAGAGCTAACGACTCCTCCCATCCTGGAGAGAAAGTCTGTATTCGCATTTTTTTCGATCACTCCTGCCTTGAATGCAACCCTGAACTGAATGATGAAGATCAGGAAAGCGAGCAGGAATGAAAAAATAGGCACCACAAAGCGTGTCAACCCGCCAGACTTTCTGGAAGGAAGAAATTCACAGGCAATAAATAGAGTCGGAACTATGACTGCAGCGCCTTTTGAAAGCTGGGCAAATACCATGAAGATGACAGCAGCGAAAACGGTACCGGCGTTTCTTGAAGTAGAAATATACATGCGAAAAGACAATAGCGAGAAAAGGACATAGAGAAGCTCTTTACGGTTGGAGATTGAGGCCATGCTCTCAACGTTCAAAGGATGACAAAGCATCAGGATTGTTGCAATACCGGCTAGCAGGGATATTCTCTTGCGGTCAATTCCGGTTGAACAACCTTCAGCCAATCTGATCGCCAGGGATCTTGCAGCAAAACCGATACAGGCAAATATCATCAGATTTGTTAGATGGTAAAACCTTACGTTATCCCCCCAGAGCATATACTCGAATGCATAGCTGGTTATCGTAACAGGGAAATACTCGTTTTTCATGGGCCTCTTCCAGATATCCGGAAGAGAGGTGATTCCTGATGAAGTAACCAAAGGATTATTGGCAACGTAGTAATAATCGTCACCAGTAAATTCAGCGGAAGCGGAAAAGAGCGGAATTGCCGCGAAAACAACAAGCAGCAGTAAGGCCGGAAAACACCACCGGAAACCTGACAAATCAGTCTTGAATATCACTTGCTGCCCCGGAATCAAGGGGGAACAGTGCGATGAACCGACTCCCTTTCCCCTCTTCACTCTCAACCCATATCAATCCTTTGTGTGCATCCATAACCTTGCGGCAGAATGCGAGTCCAAGTCCGGTCCCCCTTGCTTTTCCCTCCCTGCGATTCTTCGCCTGTACAAAGCGGTCAAAAATATCAGCGATTGACTCGGCAGGGATTCCAACCCCGCTGTCTTTGACCACCACCTTGAGATAAGATCCTTTTGCAGGCAGCACCGTATCTGGATACAAACCTTTTGGGATGCCTGATAAAAGAGCTGACGGATCACAAATGCAGTCGGCAGATATGGTAATTTCACCTTTTTCCGGAGTGAATTTCAGCGCATTTGTGAGCAGGTTACCCATCATCCTTATAAAAGTTGTTCTGTCGAGGGTACATTCTGGCAGATCGTTTGCGATGTTGAAAATCAGGTTTACCCCGGCATTTTCAGCTACCCTGGAAAACTGGCTTACCACCTTTTCCATAAGGTGCAGTGGCCTTTCAGACTTGAAGCTCATAATCATGCGTCCTGCTTCGAATTTATGGATATCGAGCAGAGAATTTATCATTTCGACCATTTCGGCGCAGCTCTCTTCCGCTGCTTCAATGAATTCAGTCTGATCCTTGTTTATTGGCCCAAGTCGCCCTTCACGGACAAGATCCAGAGATCCCACGATTGAAGTTATCGGGTTTTTGAGATCATGGGAAAGCATGCTGACAAAATCTTCGCGTTCGCGCTCAAGAGCTTTTATGCTAGATATGTCACGGATTATTTCCACGCAACCGACTACCTTGCCTGTGCTGTCTTTAAGAGGCGCCGCGCTTGACAAAACCGGAATCTTTCCGGAAGGAGTAAAGATAGAGTAGGTAAAATCAACAATCGATTTACCTGTTGCCAACGTCTTTTTTGTAGGAAGCTCTGCTCCGGAAGAAAGGTCAGTATGAAGAACTGTTTCGATCCCGAACCCAAGAAGTTCATTCCGGCTCTTTCCAAGAACAACCTCAGTCATCCGGTTAACCGAAATGATCTTTCCATGACTATCGACCGCTATAAGCAACTCTGCAATCCCCTGAATAATCGCCTCGTTCTTCCTCTGCTCCGCCGCAAGCTGCTGCTGCAATCTCTCGTTCTCCTGAGACGTTCGGTTGAAGAATATGGCCCGCTCCACCCGCTTCAGCATATCTTCGTTGGAGAACGGTTTTGCAATGTAGTCGAGAGCCCCCTCTTTCATTGCAGCAACCGCAATCTCTTCATTGCCGTGTGCCGTCATCATCACGACAACCATTGAGGGATAAGAGCAGCGGACCCTTTTAAGAACTTCAATTCCATCCATGCGTGGCATCTTTATGTCAAGCAGGATGAGTTCGAACGACTCTTTTGCCAGCATCTCTAATGCTTCAACGCCATCCCTGACCCGAACAGTTCTGTATCCCGCATCTTCCAGTTGAAGCTTGAGAATAAGCGCAATATCTGCTTCATCGTCCGCAATCAGAATTCTATCCTTTGACATCCTGCTCTCCATATAACGGTACAGTAAATGTGAAAACATTCCCTCCGGAGGCTCCGGGTGAATGATAAATACTGCCGCCATGCCTTGTTATAATTTCTTTACTGATTGCCAGCCCAAGTCCGCTACCGGAAGCTTCAGCTTCTTCAGGGCGGCCGACTTGACGGAATCTGCTGAAAAGAGTGGCTTTCTCTTCTCCGGGAATAGTTTTTCCGCTATCCGCAACAGAGAGCGCTAGGAATCCACCGTTTATTTCTGCAAAGAGGTGAACGACCGAGTCTGCCGGAGAGAATTTGATGGCATTTGAGAGCAGATTTGAAAGGACCCGGCCAAGACGAACATAATCTCCGGAAACTTTGGGAAGATCCACTCCAACCTCATTTACCAGAGAGATGTTCTTGGAGAGGGCCGCACCCTTGATCTCTTCAATGGCATAAAGTGCAACTTCACCTATCTGGACAGGACGCAATAAAATGCTGATTTGTCCAGCCTCGATTCTTGAGAGCTCAAGAATACTCGACACCTGACTGATCAGACGTTCAGCGTTTCTGTGGCAGACTCCCAGCATTTCGCGCTCAACACCGGTGAGCCATTTACCCTTTTTGAGAATGAACTCAAGTGATCCCTTCATGGAGGTAAGGGGTGTCTTTAGTTCGTGAGAAATTTTTGCTATGAAGCCGCTCTTGAGCCTGTCGACTTCTCCATCGGCAGTCACATCACGAATGCCGATCAGAAGCCCGCTATTATTTTTTTCTTCATATTTTAAACCGGTAGCCGTGAATTTCAGACTTTTTTGACCATTATCTTTAACGATGGCTTCACCATCTTCTGAATCACTTGTTGAGCATCTGCCTATCAGTGCTTTCAATTCGTCAAAGCCGAGCTCATCACAAAGATTGAAGATGGGCTTCCCGACCATTTTGGCTGCTTTTTTACCCAAAAGCCTTTCTGCAGCGGGATTGAGCTGAATAATGACATGGTTGCTGTCTGTCACTACCAAGCCATCCGCCAGACTCTTTACGATCGCCTTCTGAAGTCCTGATTCGGCCTCCAATTGTTGCGCCCGCTCTGCGATTACACTTTCCAGCTCTTCGTTCAGCTGAGTGAGCTCTTTGTTCTGGTTTACAATGGTCGAGTCGTGCTCACTCAATACCGCTGACATCCTGTTAAATGCTTCAGCGAGCACTTTGAACTCAACTCCATCGCTTTCCTGAAGCTTTGCTGAATAATCACCCGACTCAATCGATTTTACGGCATCGGAAAATCTTCTGATAGGAGCGGTAAACTTCCAGGCAATCAGGTAGGAAAGGAAAAAGATCCCTGAAATACTTAGTACTGCACAGATGAAAAGATTCCTGAAATTTTCGTTTTGAATGCTGCTGAACCGACTCTTTTCAAGTGCGACTGCAATAGATCCGATAAAATCACCCTTGTAACTGTGAATCGGCTCGGCGATCATTTCATATTCTTTCTCATGCAAAAGCGTCTTTCCGCTGAATGAAAACCCGTTTTTCAACGATTGCAGCACGTCAGGCTGAAGTGATGATGCAAAAAGACCAGCGATTGACATCGTACTGGCTATAGGCTCTCCTAATTGAGTAATCAGCATCTCAACAGACTTGCCGAAAACCTTCAGCTGTTGATATGGAAGATGCGTGTCCCTGTTGATATCATCCCCGGTAACAATGAAACCGAGTAGATTCCCGACGGCATCAGCAACAGGGACAATGACAAGTTGTACCATCACTTCCTTATCCCCGGGCAGAGCCTGGCAGACATCACTGCTTACCTCTTCACAGTATTTTTGATGGTTTATAAGCTCTGTCGTGATGAACGGTTCTCGCCGGTCAAGCAGACTTTCCAGAAGCGGTCCTTTCAGGAACGAATTAGACCCGTTTTTCCCATTGCTGCGAACGATCACATTCAGATCTGAATCGAGCAATGTAAACATCTCGATAAATTCAAGGGACTGTTTCCAGCGTTTTACCGCTTCGCTGAGCCCTTCAGAGTCGTGGCGGGAAAATAATCTTTGAATATTTTTGGCAGAAACCGGCAGCTTTAATGCTTCACTGACCATTTCGGGGCGGGCATTGAATTGACTCTTGGTAAATCGGAGAGAATTTTCGAGGTCTTTTGTGATCTCTTCGTCGTTGAATCGTTTTATCGAGAAAATTGATAAGAAGAAGAGAATGGTATACGAAGATACCAGAATGGCAGCAATGGCAAAAAAGAGTCTGCTTTTGATGGTCAGGCGGCTCTTCATTTCGCTCCGGTTACTTTTTGGAGTCTAAAAACCTTCCGCCTTGAGGTCGCGGGACATAAGTTCCATAACTGCAGCTTTAGCAGGTCTCTCGTTGTACAGGATCTCGTTTACCTTGAAGGCTATGGGCATGTCGACTCCGAGTTTACCCGCGAGGAGACAAGTTGATTCGGTTGTCTTGACACCTTCAGCAACCATCCGCATCTCGGAAAGGATTTGAGTAAGAGTTCTTCCTTGCCCCAGCTGAATCCCGACAGTCCGATTTCTTGAAAGGTCCCCTGTGCAGGTGAGGACAAGATCTCCCATCCCTGCAAGTCCGGAAAAGGTCTCTCCGTTAGCGCCAAGGGCCAATCCGAGCCTGGTAATCTCAGCAAGACCCCGGGTAATGAGGGCTGCTCTTGTATTGTAGCCGAAACCGAGTCCATCTGCTATCCCTGCGGCAATTGCTATGACATTTTTTACTGCTCCGCCAAGCTCTACGCCGGTTACATCGCTGTTTGTATAGACCCTGAAGAACCGGCAGTTGAAGGCATCCTGCACTTCTTTGGCAACCCTGATATCTGCTGCAGCAGCGACCACTGCGGTGGGCATCTCCATCGCGACCTCTCTTGCAAAGCTTGGCCCGGAAAGTACGGAAAAACATCTGAAAAGTTCAGGAGGCAGGAGCTCCTCATAGATCTGTGAAACGAGCTTCAGAGTGTCGACTTCTATTCCTTTGGAAGCACTGACGATAAGCGCATCTCTGGAGATGAAGGGAATCGCCTCCTTCACAACCTTCCGAAGAACCTGGGAGGGAACAACAAAAAGGAGCAGCTCCTTATTGCTGACAGCACTTTTGAGGGAGCCGGTAAAAGCAAGATTGCCGGAAAGAGCTATATCTTTTAAGTAGATGCTGTTCTCATGCCTGATTTCCATCTCGACGACCAGCTCTTGCTCATACGCCCAGAGTGTGACCTGATGCCCTTTTTTTGCAAGCATATCCGCCAGTGTCGTGCCCCAGCTTCCCGCGCCTATAACCCCTATTGACTTGTACATGGTTCAGATACCTCTAATGTAGCGCTCAGGCCAGTTACCCCGTAGAGTTGAATAGCCATAAACATCGTGATCATTCCCACTCTTCTTCAGGAAAATCCCTCAGGTCATACCCCTCTTCCAGTGCCTCCCGTGCTACAATCATGCTTTCCATTGCAAAACGACGGAGAAAGGGATGCAGATGGCAAGGCAGGGAAAACTGCTTGATGCTCGCGGCAGCTGCAACTGCCGCTTTTACAAGTTCACCGTCAACTCCGTTTCGCGCCAGATAATCCGCATTCAGGTACAAACGTCGTGAAATATCTGCCAGTATCGGCTTAAGCTCGTCCCTGCAGAGACTCTCTATCAAACGCTCCAGCACGGTTGCGAGCTCTTTTTCTGAAGAGCCCTTTTCCAGCCGCATCCACTCCTCGGCAATCTCGTAAACCCTACAGCTTTCAAGACTCCACCCTGCAAAATATTCATCTTCGAACAGTTGGGCTGAAAGAGCGAGGAGCGCAGGAGTTACCTTTACGGTCCAGTTCAATGAAGGCAGATCGTAAAGAGCCGGAATTATCTCTTCAGGAGCAAACATTCTCCTCCTCAGTAAAAACTCCGGAGGCAATGGATAACCGCTCTCTCTGTTTTGATAAAGAGCATCGCAAAGAAGTGCAAGGACATATTCATGAGTGGCCGGTTCTATCAACTCCTGTCCTGTCCTCTCAACTGAGCGCTCATCGTACTGCCCTACAGTCTCTCCGGACTCACCCCAGACGCTTTTAACCCCTTCCAGATCATGAATCTGGAAATCCACCGAGTCGAGCCTCCCATCTTCCCGCCATCTTGTTATCCAGATATGACGGTAACCGTTCCCGTCAACCGGCCCTGCATAAGCAGAATGGAAAGGTGGCCTTTCTACGACCGGTTTGTTGGTTTCAGGGTAAATACCCAGAAAAGAAAGTCTTCTGATGTTCTGATCTATCAGTTGTTGATGGGAACTGACCGAGTACTGGCTGAACTCCTTGAGAAGTGCTGCTGCTTCCGGAAACCTGACCCGGCCGATTGCATTTATGACCTCCTTGGCAACTTCTGAATCATCATGCCAGAGAAGAAGCCCAAGCGGTTCAAGAACTCTTTTGTCCGGAATTCTGGCAAGATCGAGGAGAAAAGTCCGTTTGAGCTCTATCGGTAAGTAGGCAAAATCCTCCAGGAAAAAAAGGAGTCCGTCATCTCCACTCTCGACTATCCTGGGGAACATTTCGGCAACAGTGATGGAATTCCCAGAAAAAAGAGCAGAGAATGGTGGCACTGACACATCGATCCCGCAATCTTCCAGAGCAGCCAATATTGCGGATTTACCCTCGATCTCCAGGTCCCTTCTTTTGAGAGCAATCTTGATGATCTGGTCAAGCCAGTATCTGTCGTCGAGAAAATCGAGAAGATAGGTGTACTTAGAAATCAGCTTGCCGCTTTTTTCCTGCCAGAGTCTTCTCAGGATAGGCTGGACCGCCGAGCGGCCGGTTTTCCTGAGCGTATTGCCGATCTCGTCCATCTCGGCATAGGTTATGTTCTCCTTCTTAAGCTTTTCCAAAAGCTGGAGAACTCCCTGCCGCTCCTTGAAACTCCTGTCGATTTTCCGGTGGTTATCCATAATCTGCCACTCTTTACGGCTTATCAGATTGCTATCGCAAAGAAGTTATTCTTCGCCTTCATCCGCCACGAGTTCAGCTTCGGAAATCTCCTCTGCAAAATCGTCTTCAGACTCTTCTTCCGACTCATCCTTTTCAGCCAGTTTCGCAACTGCGACAATCCGTTCTTCGGTCTCCGTAACCATCAGGCGTACCCCCTGCGTGTTCCTCCCTATGATGGAGAATCCCGCAACCGGGACACGAAGGATTTTACCCTGATCACTTATCAGCATCAGGTCATTTTCATCGGTTACCTGCTTGATATCGACCACACATCCGTTTCTATCGGTTGTCTTGATAGTTATAACGCCTTTACCCCCGCGGCTTTGTGCGCGATACTCGCCAAGCTCGGTGCGCTTGCCGAAACCGTTCTCTGTCACCGTGAAGATCGTTGACCCGGTCATGTCGTTGACTATCTCCATACCGATGACAAAATCATCATCCTCCAGAGTCATTCCTCGCACACCACGGGTAACACGTCCCTGAGGCCTGGCATCCTCCTCGCGGAAACGAATGGATTTGCCGTTTTTCGACGCCAGCAGCACATCCTGCTTACCGTCTGTCAGGGCGACTTCTATCAGCTTGTCTCCTTCATCAAGATTTACCGCCAGAATCCCGCCTGCCCTTGGATGAGAGTACTCAAGAAGTGGGGTTTTCTTGACAACACCCTGGCGGGTTGCCATCATAATGTACCTGTCGTCTGTGAACTCGCGCACCGAAAGAATTGCTGACACCTTTTCGTCCGGCGACAGATTGAGCAGGTTGACTATCGCTTTGCCGCGAGTTGCCCGTCCTCCTTCAGGAAGTTCATAAACCTTCAGCCAGAAAACTTTACCGGCATCGGTAAAGAAGAGGAGATAATCCTTGGTCGAGGCGATAAAGAGAAGTTCGACAAAGTCTTCATCCTTGGTCTTGATCCCTGTTTTGCCTTTGCCGCCGCGACGCTGGGCACGGTAGAGAGAGACTGCACTCCGCTTGATGTATCCCGTATGGGTGACGTTGACCACCATATCCTCTTCAACGATAGTGTCTTCAAGGGTAATTTCAGCGGTCTGGGCAATGATCTCGGTACGGCGCGCATCTCCGAACTTCTCCTTGACCTCCAGCAACTCCCCCTTGACAATGGCAAGTATCTCCGTCTCCGAACCGAGAATTTCCTTCAGGCGGGCGATAAAGCGCAGCACTTCCATATATTCGTCGATGATTTTTTCCCGCTCCAGACCGGTTAAACGGTGCAGTCGCATGTCCAGAATCGCCTGGGCCTGGATGTCGGAAAGCCGGGTAGCGTCGCTGTATCCGGCAGGTGCCGTGAGACCGAACTTTTCAAGCCAGACCGGATCTGCGAATTTCCCCTCGATTAACCCCTCTTTGGCCTCTGCCGGAGTCTTTGAGGCACGAATCAGCTCAATGACCGCATCGAGCCAGTCGAGAGCAATCTTGAGACCTTCAAGGATATGGGCTCTTGCCTCGGCCTTCTTCAGCTCGAAGACGGTCCGGCGGGTGACAATCTCGCGGCGGTGGTCGATGAAATGACGGATAGTCTCTTTAAGGGTAAGCACCTTAGGTCGGTTGCTGACAATTGCCAGCATGATGATGCCGAAGGAGGACTGCATGGCAGTATGTTTATAAAGCTGATTAAGGAGCACCTGAGGGTTTTCGTCCTTCTTCAACTCGATGACGATCCTCATACCGTCGCGGTCTGATTCGTCCCGTAGATCGGAGATACCCTCAATCTTCTTCTCGCGAACGAGTTCGGCGATTTTTTCAATCAATCTCGCCTTGTTTACCTGATAGGGAATCTCGGTAACGATGATCGATTCGCGCTCGCTCTTCTTTTGTTTTTCCACCCTGGCTCTGGCGCGCATCTGGATGATGCCACGACCGGTTCGATAAGCTGAGACGATCCCCTCCCGGCCGTAGATAAAACCGGCGGTAGGAAAGTCCGGTCCGGGAATTATTTCCATAAGATCTTCAATAGTTATCGATGGATTATCGATGGTGGCAATAACCCCGTCCACTACTTCACTCAGATTATGAGGCGGGATGTTGGTGGCCATGCCGACAGCAATACCGGAAGATCCGTTGACCAGCAGATTCGGTATCTTGGCCGGGAGCACCAGGGGCTCCTGCAGGGAGTCATCGTAGTTCGACCCCATGTCCACGGTCTCTTTATCGAGATCGACCAGCATCTCGTGAGCAAGCTTAGACATCCTTATTTCGGTGTAACGCATGGCAGCCGGAGAGTCGCCGTCAACGGAACCGAAGTTACCCTGACCATCCACCATCGGGTAGCGCAGGGAAAAGTCCTGTGCCATCCGAACGATAGTGTCGTAGGCAGCTGTATCTCCGTGAGGGTGATACTTACCGATGACATCACCGACTACCCTGGCCGATTTCTTGTACGGTTTGTTGTAGTCGTTGCCCATGTCGTACATGGCATACAGGCAGCGCCGGTGAACCGGTTTAAACCCGTCGCGTACATCCGGCAGAGCCCGGCCGATAATAACCGACATGGCATAATCCATGTAGGATTTCTTCATCTCATCTTCAATATTTACCGATATCTTGTTTGTCTGGTTTAACATTGGCCCCTCTATGTAAATAACTGAAATATAAGGTTTTTGAATTTAATCCAAAAAGAGTCTGCCATTTAGATGTCGAGATTTGATACGTTCAGGGCGTTCTTCTCAATAAAATCGCGCCGTGGTTCGACCTGATCACCCATGAGGACGGTAAAGATCTCCTCTGCTTCAACAATGTCCTCGATCTTGACCTGAAGGAGTAGTCTGTTGTCCTGGTGCATGGTAGTTTCCCAGAGCTGGTCCGGGTTCATCTCTCCCAGACCTTTGTAGCGCTGAATATAAAGACCTTTTTTGGCCGTTTCGAGAAAAAAGCTGAGCAGCTCTTCGCAGCTTTCTGTTGACATCAGGTCTTTGCCATCTGCCGAAACAACAGCTGTTTCGTCACCAAGACTTCCCCGCATCTTTTTGTGATTTTCAAAGAGAAGGGTGTATTCATATGAGGCAAGAACATCCAGCGCATGCCTGTCAAGCCTGATACGAAGGTTCCCCAGTTTGAGGGTGATCCGATTCTCGTCCATCTGATATTCGAAATCTGTTGTTATTCCCTTGATCTTTTCAAGATACGGAACAAGATCAGCAAGCTCTTCAAAGCTGCTGCGCGCATTCACCGCTATCAGCATCCGGAGAAGCTCTTCGTTGATTCCTTTGCGCACAACCTTCTCAAAGATTGACATGAAATCTGTCACCTGCTTGAGAAGCGGGATGATCTGCTTGCCGCGAAGATTTCTCTCTCCCCCGTCAAGAGTAAGGGTCATATTATCCGTACCCTCTTCAAGCAGATAACTCTGGAGGGCCGCTTCGTTCTTGAGGTACTGCTCCTTTTTGCCCCGTTTTATCTTGTAAAGCGGCGGCTGCGCGATGTAGAGATGCCCACGTTCGACAAGTTCATGCATCTGTCGGAAAAAGAAGGTAAGAAGCAGTGTCAGGATGTGGGAACCGTCCACGTCAGCATCAGTCATGACGATTATCCGGTGATAGCGGAGCTTGGCGATGTCGAAATCATCCTTGCCGATACCTGTGCCGAGAGCAGCAATGAGGGTGCGTATTTCCTGAGACGAAATCATCTTGTCAAAGCGGGCTTTTTCGACATTAAGGATTTTGCCTTTGAGCGGCAGTATTGCCTGGTACTTCCTGTCGCGTCCCTGCTTGGCGCTGCCACCTGCAGAATCGCCCTCGACCAGGAACAGTTCGCAGAGCGCCGGGTCCTTCTCCTGGCAGTCGGCCAGCTTCCCTGGAAGGGTACCGATCTCCAGAGCTCCCTTGCGCCGGGTAAGGTCACGCGCTTTCCGAGCCGCTTCTCGCGCCCTTGCAGCATCAATTGACTTTTCAAGCACTTTCTTTGCGACCTGCGGGTTCTCCTCGAGAAATGTTGCGAGCTTCTCATTCAACATTGTTTCGACATACCCTTTGACTTCGGAATTGCCCAGTTTGGTCTTAGTTTGTCCCTCAAACTGCGGCTGAGGAATCTTTACCGAAATAACTGCTGTAAGGCCTTCTCTCAGGTCATCCCCGGAAATGGCCACCTTGACGTTTTTCAGCAGGTTGTTAGCCGTTGCATAACTGTTCATGGTCCTAGTCAGGGCCGCCTTGAAACCAACCAGATGGGTTCCGCCTTCATGGGTATTGATATTGTTGGCAAATGAGAAGAGTTTTTCATCGTAAGAGTCGTTGTACTGCATAGCTATCTCAATCTCGACCCCCCCCTTCTCCCCCTTGAAGAAGATCGGCTTGGGATGAACCGGAATACGGTTACGATTAAGGTACTCGACAAAAGAGCCGATACCCCCCTCGTAGAAAAATTCATGCTCCTTTTCGAATCTCTCATCCTTGATGAAAATCCTTACACCGGCATTCAAAAAGGCAAGCTCACGCAGACGCTGGGACAGTATGTCGAAGGAAAATTCAGTTGTTTCAAAGATTTCGGGATCCGGGAAAAAGGTGATTTTTGTGCCCCGCCGTTTTGTCTCCCCGGTCATTTTAAGATCTTCTTCCGGCACTCCGCGACTGTAGGTCTGGCAAAATATCTTGTTGTCCCGCCGGATCTCAAGCTCAAGTTTCTCTGAAAGGGCGTTCACCACTGAAACACCGACCCCGTGAAGTCCGCCGGATACCTTGTAAGAGTCGTTATCGAATTTTCCGCCGGCGTGTAGGACCGTGAGGACGACTTCTGCTGCCGATTTTCCGGATGGGTGCATGTCAGTAGGAATTCCCCGACCGTTATCTACCACCGTGACGGAGCCGTCCATGTTTATGGTTACCTGGACATTATCGCAGTAGCCCGCAAGTGCTTCGTCAATAGCGTTGTCGACGATTTCGTAGACCAGATGATGAAGTCCTGCCGATGCTGTCGAGCCTATGTACATCGCGGGTCTTTTGCGTACCGCTTCTAGACCCTCAAGTATTTTGATCTGATCTGCACCGTAATCGCTCTGAAGCTCTTTGTTCATTAAATCCCCTCTCTAAACTATGCGACCTTCTTCGACCAGAAAAGACGCATGTCGTATGTCTTCTGGCAGTGGTACTGAAGCCGGATCTGTAGTAGTTATGAATACCTGGATATTTCTGCTGATCAGGAAGTCGAGTAGATGTTGAATCCTGTCATTATCAAGCTCTGCTGTCATGTCATCAAGCAGCAGGACTGGCAATCTGCCAGATGTTTCATTCAAGTGCTCTATCTCGGCCATCTTCAGGGCCATCACAAAGCTTTTCTGTTGCCCTTGTGAGCCATGTTCCCGAATCGGTCTGTCATTAAGGAAAAATTCCAGATCATCCCTGTGAGGACCTACGACTGTCGTACCCCGTTCTCGTTCAATGCGACTGCTGACGATTAATGCTCTGAAAATTTCATCACTAATCTCGGAAAGAGAAAAGCAGGGTTCAAAAGAAGGGTTATAATAGCACAGCCTCGCCACTTCGTCACTACCTGAGATATTTTTATAGTAGCCGGAAAACGGTCCTGCCAGTTCTCTGATATAGGCCGCCCGTTCAAGAACAAGCTTGGCGCCCGTACTGACAAGCTGCTCTGTCCATGCTTCAATACTTCCGTAATTACGCTGTTTTAAAAGCTGATTTCTCTGTTTAAGTATCCTGTAGTAGTCATGATATATTTTCAGGTACCCAGGGTCTTTGCAGAAAACAGCTCTGTCAAGATAGCGTCTCCTCTGGTCAGGAGATCCGTTTATCATTGCCATCTCTTCCGGAGAAAAAGCTACGACTGAGAGCAGGTGACAGTAATCTATCACTCGGGGTGCTGCTTTGCAGTCGACTTTCAAAACTTTGCTGCTGCTTTCAAAAGATACCGACAAGTCATGTCGAAGTTCATTATCTGTGACTGAGCATTTCAATGACGCCGAATTCTCATCCCAGGCAAGCATATCTTTCTGTTTAGCATGTCTGAAAGATTTCAGGGTGCCCAGAAAAAAAATAGCTTCGAGGTAGTTGGTCTTCCCCTGGCCATTTTTTCCATAAAATATATTGAAACGGCTGTCGAATCGTATATCCGCCCGTCTTATATTTCTGAATAAATTTATGTTGATACAGTTTAAAAGCATATCCGGAATAATGCGAAAGGCCGCTCTTTTCATATCATGAAAAGAGAGGCCTTTCTATTTTTTGAATTAAATGATGTATTTTACAGGCGCATTGGCATTATAACCGCCAACAAATCATCAGAACCTGCCTGTTTCAATATTGCTGGAGACATTTCATCCCTTAATAACAGGATCACTTCATCATCGGTGATAATATTCAGAACATCTATAAGATATCTGGCATTGAAACGGGTTGTTATCTTATCACCGCTGTATTTCACCTCCAGTTCTTCCCTGGCTTCACCCAATTCCGGATTACTTGATGAAATTTCCATTGAATCATTTATTATTTCAAATTTTATTCCTTTGAACTTTTCACTGGAAAGTATTGCCATTCTTTTCAGTGAATGGAGAAATATCTCCCTTTTTACTTTAATCTCCCTGTTATTGCCGACTGGTACTACCCTGGTATAATCCGGAAATTCTCCATCAACCAGACGCATTACAACTGTGCTGTTTCCTTTGACCACTGCAGCGCTGTTTTCAATAAATCCAAGTTTAAAATCACCTACTTCTTCGTCGCATAGTTTCTTCAGTTCCAAAATACCTTTTTTGGGTAAAATAACTCCCTTATCAAAAATGTCCATATCAGACATGTCAATTTTGTTTTCGGAAATTGATAGTCTGTGGCCATCAGTTGCAACTAGCACAAGATTATGACCGTCCGTACTCTCTGTTATTTTGAACAGTATCCCGTTAAGATTGTATTTTGTTTCATCATGACATATTGCATAAGATGTCTGCTCAATCATTTTAGCCAGTATTGAGGAGTCCAGACTTAGAAAACCGTTTTCATTAATTTTCGGAAAAAATGGAAATTCTTCAGGAGAAAGACCAACAATGCTGAATTTAGCCTTTCCACAGATTATTTCCACCCAGTCGTTATCTTTTGTTGTCAGTCTCACTTGCTCATCAGGTAATTCCCTGATTATCTCGTAAAGTTTTTTTGCTGATAAAGTGATACGGCCGTCCTCTATGACTTTCGCCTGATAACTGCTTTTCATCCCCACTTCCAGATCCGTAGCAATAAAGGTAAGCATGTTATCTGACGCTTCAATAAGAACATTCGAAAGGATCGGCATGGTGTTCCGTCTTTCGACTATCCCTTGTATTTTTTGCAGGGCTTTGACGAAAGCATCCTTCTCAATTGTAAATTCCATGCTACCCCCTGTTTCTGTTTCTATTTATATTAAAACAATTAGTAGAAGTAGTAATAGAGCCTGTTGAAAACTGTAAACTACTTATAAGTATCTGATAATACTTATGAATATACTGTTGATAAGTTTGTACCATTATTGTTGGTGAACTATTTTCTTGCACAGCTAGAAATTTTTTTCAACAGGCAAAGTGAATTATCAACACGATTTTAGGCATTAGTTCAACAGTTTTCGTTTAATAACTTCATAACTATTCAATATGTCTGGCTTAGCTTCCATAACTGAGCTAATCTTCTTGACTGCATAGATAACAGTAGAGTGATCTTTTCCGCCAAACTTCTCACCGATTTCCGGGTAAGATGCTTTTGTCAGTTCTCTTGAGATTAGAATTGCTATCTGTCTGGGGATAACGAAAGTGCGAAGCCTTTTTTCGGATTTGAGATCTGAAACCTTAATCTTGAAATGATCGGCGACATGCTTTTGAATTGACTCGATACTGACTTCTTTGCTTTTGTCTACGATGATATCTTTAAGAATATCTTTTGCCATAGCGAGATTGATCTTGTTTTTTGTAAGACTCGCATATGCGCCTATCCGTATAAGCATCCCCTCGATTTCTCTGATATTGCTGGCACTGCTGGAACCTATAAGAAGTGCAACGTCATCCGGGAGATCAATTTTGTTTATTTCAGCTTTTTTCTTTAGAATTGCAACTTTAGTTTCGACATCGGGTGGCTGAATATCAGCTATAAGGCCCCATTCAAACCTTGACCTGAGGCGCTCCTCGAGTCCGGGTATATCTTTAGGGAATTTGTCGGATGTGATCACTATCTGTTTATGGGATTCGTAAAGTGCATTGAACGTATGAAAAAATTCAACTTCCGTAGCTTCACGACCGGCCATGAATTGGATATCGTCGATTAAAAGAAGATCGGTTTTTCGAAATTTTGAGCGGAAATCTTCCATCTTCTTGTGTCTGATACAGTTAATCATCTCGTTCATAAAAGTTTCAGATGTGTAGTAACAGATTTTAGCGTCAGGGTTTCCGCTCAGAATCTGATTCCCTATGGCAACCATAAGATGAGTTTTCCCTAGACCTGTTCCTCCATAAATGAAAAGCGGGTTATATTTGTGTGCGGGCGCATCAGCAACCGCTTGGGATGCAGCATAAGCAAATTCATTACTCGTTCCACATACGAATGTGTCGAAAGTGTATCTGGAATTGAGCGATGTTGAGAATGTTGCACTCTTAACCCGCTCCGGAGCTGAAAACTCGACCCTGGTATCTTGCGACTGATCCGGGCTTTTCTCTTGTTCCGTTGATAACTCTGCAACATTCAATTCTACTTCAATGTTTTCGTGGGTAAGACCAGAGATAACATCTCTTATGAGTGAAATGTACCTCTCCTTGATCTCTTTCTTATGAAATTCATTTGGAACCTCAAGAATAAAAGAGGATTCATCGAAGTCGATGAATTTTACCGGCTTTATCCACGTTCTGTAGGTCTGAGGGGTCAGAACCTGTTCAATTTTCTGCTTGGCTTCGTTCCACACATGTTTCATTATATTACCTGATTTACCTTATTGAGGAACTTTACTAAAATGAACGCGATGCCTATTTTTTTCAATCGATGCGCTGAGCTAGATAAGCGCTTGATATACAAAGTTTCGGTTCAAGTAGTTATTAACAGAGTTATCAACATGTGTTGATAACTCTAGTTGTAAAAATAGCGTGTCAAATCAGCTAAATAGCAATGAAAACCGTTGACAGGCAGGGGATACGAGACTAGCAGAGAGGCTATGTATTTGCAAGGTCATTTATGACGCCTGTAATAAAATAGTTATTGACAATAGGGTGCTATTATGAGTAAAAGTCTTCTTTCATGCATCAATCGATTTTAAACCATGAGGAATAATATATGAAAAGGACTTTCCAGCCGAGCAATACTTCAAGAAAGCGTACCCACGGTTTTCTTGTTCGCATGTCAACAAAAAATGGTCGTCTTGTAATCAAGCGCCGAAGAGCAAAGGGTAGAAAGCGCCTCTCTGTTTCGATTGCAACGAAATAGAATATCCAGGTGTTAGTTATGCCCACTTTTGATAAGTCGGGCCGCCTTCGTAAACGCGAAGAGTTTACAAGGCTTTCTTTAAATGGAAAAAAACTGGTGGCTACTCACTTCGTTATCATATCGTGTGATCCAGTTTTCTCTTGGACAAGGCTCGGCATAACGGTCAGCAAAAAAGTTGGCAATGCAGTAATTCGAAACAGGATAAAGCGACTGATCAGGGAGTTTTTCCGAAACAACAAGCTTATGTTTCCTGTAGCTGACTATAATATAATTGCCCGCAGTGGAGCATCTCATCTCGATTATTCCGCTGTCTGTCAGGAACTCGCCAATGCACTCAGCAGAATTGGCCGGAAGAGCAGCCATTAGGCTTGCAGTTGCTTTATTGCGCTTCTATCAGAGGTTTCTTTCTCCTTATACCGGAACCTCCTGCAGATTTTATCCCTCCTGCTCAGAATATTCAATTCTCTCATTAGAAAAACATGGCCTCATGCTGGGCTTTTTCAAAACTGTATTGCGCCTTGCTAAATGTCATCCCTTCCATCCCGGCGGGTATGATCCTGTGCATTGATTAATTTGGAGGCTTTATGGAAAAAAGGGTATTAATAGCAGTTCTGCTCTCTATAGCTGTCATGTACGGCTACACGATAATATTCCCGCCGCAGAAATCTATTCCGCAGAAAGAAGAAGTTTCTAAGACCGAGGTCATTAATACTCCGTCCGTAGCGACAATTTCTGTCCCGGATTCCGCCAAATCTTCATCTGCCGATGACTCTTCGAAACTGGCCCTAAAGGACATCACAGTCGACAGTGATGTCTTTAATGTTGTTATTGCTGCAAAAAATGGTGCGATCAAGAAACTTGTCCTCAAGAAATACAAGGATCTTGCCGGAGCAAAGGGGACTGAAATTGTTCTTGTTCAAGACGACAAACAAGGTGCAATGACAGTTGCAAGCAGTTACCCCGGGTTTTCTCCCGAAAGCGAGATATATTTCTCTTCGAGCACCGATAAAGTCAGCCTCACCGGTTCTGAGACGAAATCAATCGAGTTGACTTCAAAAGCCGCGAACGGGCTCGTCTTCAAGAAAGCATATACGTTTGTGGGCAACAGCTACTCTATAACTCTTGATCAGTCCGTTTCAAACATCTCGGCTCCGCCGGTTTCCGGTCAGATACAGCTAACCCTCAGAAACCCGTCGATTAAACCGAAGAACGCTGATGGCAGATTCGAGGTTTTTGGCCCCGTGACGCGTTTGGACTCTGGTGTTGCCTTTGACACCATAGCCGATCTTGGAAAATCTGAAAAAACATATGACAAAGGGGTGAAGTGGAGTGGTTTCGGCGACAAATACTTTCTGAACGCCGTCGTATCAAAGGACAAAGAACCTCTGACACTCTCCCTGAAAGATTCGAACGGGTTCATGGTTCAACGTTTTTCTTTTCAGAAAGCGACTTTGAATCCCGGCCAGGCCATCAACGCTACGCTGAATCTTTTTTTCGGGCCCAAAGATCTGGATATTCTCAAGGCTCAAAATGTTCAGCTTGAGGGAGCAATTGACCTTGGCTGGTTCTCTGCTATCGCAAAACCTTTACTTCATGCGCTGAAGCTCTTTTATGGCTATCTTCACAACTATGGCCTTGCAATCATTGTTATCACAGTAATCCTGAAGATTCTATTTTTCCCGCTCACCCACAAAAGTTACAAGTCAATGAAGGAAATGCAGAAGCTTCAACCCAAGATGCAGGAGCTTAAAGACAAATTCAAGGATGATCGCGACGGTCTTAACCGCGCTGTCATGGAACTGTACAAGACCCACAAGGTAAACCCACTGGGTGGCTGTTTGCCGATGATTGTTCAGATACCGGTTTTCTTCGGGCTATACAAGGCGCTTATGTTTTCAATTGAGCTTCGCCATGCTCCTTTTTATTTCTGGCTTCAGGATCTCTCTGCAAAGGATCCATACTATGTGACTCCGATTATCATGGGTGCCACTATGTTCATACAGCAGAAGATGACTCCTACAAACATGGATCCGATTCAGGCGAAGATGATGCTTGCCCTCCCTGTAGTATTCACCTTCATGTTCCTGAATTTTCCATCAGGGCTTGTTCTTTACTGGCTCGTAAACAACATACTCACGATCGCCCAGCAAGCTTATATAAACAAGACTCTCAAAGAGACATGACATTTCGATGTACATAGAAGATACAATAGCGGCTGTAAGTACACCGTGCGGCGAAGGCGGGATAGCCATAATCAGGATAAGCGGAGCAGATTCGCTTCGTATACTCGATTCTTTATACAGACCTTCACGTAACGGTGGCTTTGACAGCCACCGTTTTTATTATGGGACCGTCAAGGATCCAAGTACCGATATAACTCTCGATGAGATTATGTCTGTTTATATGAAAGCGCCAAGGACATTTACCCGTGAGGACGTCGTTGAAATCCATTGCCACGGGGGTACCCTGGTTGTTCAACTCATCCTTGCAGCAGTTCTTGCATCCGGCGCCAGGCTCGCTCAGCCCGGCGAATTTACCAAAAGAGCATTTCTGAACGGAAGGGTCGATCTGGTGCAGGCAGAGGCGACTATCGATATAATCAGAGCAAAGACATCCGCCGCAATAACGCTTGCGCAGAGTCATAGGGAAGGGTTTTTATCTTCGAGGATTAACGATATGCGGGACTCTGTCCGTCAAATCCTGGCCCTGCTTGAAGCATACATAGATTTTCCTGACGAAGATCTTGGTGATGCTGACACACTTCTGGTAAAAGGCCTTGCAGAGTCAGCCCTATCAGTATCCCGTAATCTACTGGAATCCTATCAGGAGGGCAAGGTTCTCAGGGATGGCATATCTGTCATCATCGCCGGAAAGCCCAATGCCGGCAAATCAAGCCTTCTCAACACGCTACTCTCCGAGAAGAGAGCAATTGTCACCTCGCTGCCCGGCACGACCCGGGATATTATCGAGGAGGTTATCAGCATTCGGGGGCTGCCAGTTAGGCTGCTCGATACTGCCGGTATTTGCGTGAGCGGTGATCCTGTTGAAAGTGAGGGGATAAGTCGCGCTCTTGCCAGGATACCTTCTGCGGACCTTGTAATCATCCTGCTTGATGGTTCCCGCCCTTTCGATCAGGATGATGTCCTTTCCTTTGAAGCTGTAGGTGACACCCCACATTTGATCGTTGTCAATAAGTCCGATCTTTCCGCCCTTTTAGTGATTCCCGAGCCTTATTCCTCGGAGACTCCTCTCTTTATCTCCACGTCGACCGGAGAGGGCGTTGAGGCTTTAAGGGGCAGCATTGCGGACCTTTTTCTTCATGGCAGATTGACTGATAATCGTGACCTGGCAGTTCTTTCCGACGCCAGGCACAAGGATGTGCTCCAGAAGGTGGTCGATACATTGTCACGCTTCTCTACTTCATTGCTTGAAGCGCCGTCATTTGAGCTTCTTGCCATAGATCTGCGGGAGGCATTGGATGCCTTGGGCCAGATCACTGGCGAAACGACTCCTGATGACATACTTAGTCTTATTTTCGATAGATTCTGTATCGGAAAGTAGCATTGTTTCACGTGGAACAATTGCCTCAAGAGCTGTAAACATTGGTCGTACGGGTTGTATACAGTATTTATATACACAATCCGTGAAACAGGTGGGCATGATGATTCAGTATGATAAGCGATATGATGTTATTGTTGTGGGCGGGGGGCACGCCGGCTGTGAAGCGGCTCTTGCCGCCGCACGTATGGGGTGCAGGACTCTTCTTCTGAGTATCAACCTTGATGCGATTGCGCTCATGTCCTGCAATCCGGCTATAGGTGGCCAGGCAAAGGGTCATATCGTAAAAGAGATTGATGCGCTCGGCGGCGAAATGGGCAAGAACATCGACGCGACCGGAATCCAGTTCAGAATTCTCAATACCAGAAAAGGGCCTGCAGTAAGAGCGTCGAGGGCGCAGGCGGACAAGCAGCTTTACCGACTTAGAATGAAGAGAGTTCTTGAAGGTGAAAAGAACCTCGACCTGAAGCAGGCGGAAGTCACTGCTATCTGTCTGGAGGAGGGGGTGGCAAGGGGAGTCGATACAAGGGCCAATGTCAGGTACCTGTCAAAAACGGTCGTGCTTACTACGGGAACATTCATGCGCGGGCTTATACACATAGGCCTCACAAGTTATCCCGGTGGAAGGGCAGGGGACATTCCATCAATAGGTCTTTCCGACCAGTTAAGAGAAATCGGATTCAGTGTGGGGAGGCTCAAGACGGGCACTCCTGCAAGACTCGACGGCCGCACGATCGATTTCAGCTGCCTTGAGCAGCAGGGTGGTGACGACAAGCCTCAACCTTTTTCTTTCTCGACAGTAAGTATTGAGCGGAAGCAGGTGCCTTGTTATATCGCCTATACGAATCCGCGGAGCCACGAGATAATACGGAGCGGGCTTGATCGCTCGCCGCTGTATGCCGGCATTATAGAGGGGGTGGGGCCGAGATACTGCCCTTCGATAGAGGACAAGGTGGTTCGGTTCCCTGAAAAGGAACGTCATCAGAGTTTTCTGGAACCTGAAGGGCTTGATACGATCGAATACTATCCTTCAGGGCTTTCCACATCCCTTCCCATTGATATTCAATGGGCCTTTTACCGGAGCATGAAAGGTTTTGAGCGGGTTGAGATCATGAGGCCTGCATATGCTATCGAGTATGATTATGTGGATCCGGTTCAGCTCCATGCTTCGCTCGAGACAAAGCTGGTGCAGAACCTTTTTCATGCAGGCCAGATAAACGGCACTTCGGGATATGAAGAGGCTGCAGGTCAGGGGCTCATTGCCGGCATAAATGCAGCACGGCATGTCCTTGGGAAAGACAGTTTTGTGCTTGGGCGCAGCGAGGCATATATAGGGGTGATGATAGATGACCTGGTTACCTTGGGGACAAAAGAACCCTATCGAATGTTTACTTCGCGGGCTGAGTACCGGCTTCTTCTCCGAGAGGATAATGCGGATCTCAGGCTAAGGGACAAAGGGCATGAGCTTGGGCTTGTGTCCCAGGATGAATACAGTCGTTTTGCGCACAAAAGAGAGTTGATCAACAATGAGCTGATTAAAATACGAGAGCAGAAAATGTTCAAGTCTACTACTGCCCCGGATTTTCTCGCCAGACATGAGCTTGAGGATATCCAGAACTCGATTACGTTCGAACAGCTGTTAAAGCGCCCGTCGTTCACTTATGCAGAGCTCGGTATGCTCGATTCTTCTTACCTCGATACACCTGTTGATGTCCGTGAACAAGTTGAGATACAGGTAAAGTATGCAGGGTACATTGATCGCCAGCTTGATCAGATCAGGAAAATGGAGAAGATGGAGTCAGCTACGATCCCGGCAGATCTTGATTATAAGGAGATAAAAGGAATCACGGCAGAGGTAAGGGAAAAACTTGACAGGTTCAGGCCGGATACTCTTGGCCAGGCTTCGAGAATACCAGGGATGACGCCAGCGGCAATGGCAGTATTATCAATTTGTCTGAAAGCAAGGGAACGGTAGTGACGGCAGAAATGAAATTGTTGGTTGATGGAGCTGCTTCGCTCGGTCTTGGCCTTGACAAGGACCAGATAGAGAGGTTTACGACCTTCATGCTGGAGCTTTCAAAATGGAACCATAAGATAAATCTGACTGCAATCAGGGGGAGTAGGGACGTAATCGTAAAGCATCTGCTGGATTCCCTTACACTCCCTGCCTACCTGGATCTTAACGGCAGACTGCTGGATATCGGCTCTGGCGCAGGTTTCCCATCCATTCCGCTCAGCATACTCAGACCGGATCTGGCGATTGTGTCAGTAGACGCGGTTCAGAAAAAAATCCTGTTTCAGAGGCATATTGCCAGAACCCTGAAGCTTGAGAATTTCACCGCACTCCATGCAAGAGCTGAGTCGCTATTCAATAGCTCAAGGGAGAGATACGACTTTATTCTGTCCAGGGCCTTTTCGAGTATCAAGACCTTTACCGAACTGTCTTTACCACTTTTGGCAGAAGATGGAAAGGCAGTTGCCATGAAAGGAGCAGGAGGCAAGGAAGAGGCTCTCAAGGCAGAGTCGGAGTTAACCGGGTCAATGGCGAAAATTGAGCGTGTCATTGAATTCAAGCTGCCTGTTACCGGGGACAATCGGTCGTTGATTGTGCTGTCAAAAATAAACTGAATATAAGAGACACAAGCAAAGACTTCTTTAGTTGGCAGGTGCTCCGAATAGGCCTAGATTGGCGCAGAAACGATCGAACAGCCAAAACCATGGTAAGGTCAGCGCCTGCAAGGTAAAATCGATTCTGGGGCATTTATGGGGGGCATGATTCTGCCCAATATTTACGCATTTTACCTCGTTTGTTGCATCTAGGCATTAAAGTGATATTTATTAAAGAAAAGCAGGAATGGGGGAGACCATGCTCAGAAAATATTTTTCCTTGCTTCTGATAATCGCTTTTCTTGTGCAGGGATGTACCAGTTACAAGAGTCAATATGTGTCCTTCCGTCCTCCGGAGGCTTATCCGAACAAGCAGATAGTTGATAACATTTCTATCGGAGCAGAGGGGTATCCTGACAGTACTGTTGCCAAGGAGGCGTTCGGGTTCGATATAATAGACGTCGGACTTCTCCCGGTTCAGTTGGTGCTGGATAACAAGAGCGACAGCACAATCAGTATTGTAACCAACCAGACTTTTCTTGTTGATGCGAAAGGGGGGTACTGGCAGGTTGTCCCTAATCAGGTAGCCGTGGATAGAATAGAAAAGTCCACTCAACTTGCAGCTCTGGGTAAAGGGGCCGGTACAGGCGCGCTGGTGGGCGCTTTTGGTGGAGCGATTCTGGGTGCGGCAATCGGTATAGTCTCCGGCAGCAATGTCGGAAACGCGATGGGAAAAGGTGCTGCACTTGGCGGGGCAGGCGGAGCGTTTCTCGGAACAGCTAAAGAGGCTGGTTCCAATGACCGGCAGACAAGCATAGTAAGTGACATAAGAAACAAGGGGCTGGAAGGAAAAACAATTCCGAAAGAGTATCTTGCCAACGGGTTCTTATTCTTTCCCGGAGAAGCCAAAACAGCCAAGGCTATAATCGTCCAGTTCAGAGAAGTCGAGACGGGAAAAATTATCAAGGTCACACTGTATTTATAGTGTAGAGGGATGATATGACCAAGAAGAGAGCGGTTCTGCTCCTGCAGATGGGGGGGCCTGATTCCATAGATGCAGTTGAGCCGTTTCTTCTCAATCTGTTTTCTGACCGGGAAATAATCAAGATAGGACCTGCCTGGCTACAGCCGGTTATCGCACGATTGATTGTAAAGCGCAGAGCTCGTCATGTTGAAGAAAACTACAGACAGATAGGCGGCAGCTCTCCGCTTCGAAGGCTTACCGAGGAACAGGCCGCAAACCTGGAAAACGAGCTTGGTGATGGCTACAGATGTTTCGTTGCGATGCGATATTGGCATCCTTCTACGATAGAAGCCCTTGCTGAAATAAAGAAAGCCGGTATCTCCGACATAACGGCAGTTTCACTGTATCCGCATTATTCAAAAGCAACCACAGGTTCTAGCATAAAAGAGCTCAAAAGGGTGCTAACTGAAGCAAAAGTCGATTTTACGGTTCAATACATCGACAGTTTCTATAACAATCCTCTTTATATAGAGGCGTTGCAGGACCGGATACGGGAAGGACTCAGTCAGTTCCATCCGCTGGCAGATGTCGAACTGCTCTTTTCAGCACACTCACTCCCGATTTCATTCATTCAGGAAGGGGATCCTTATCTGGAACAAATTCAAGAAAGTGTGAAACTTGTCATGAAGAGTTTCGACCTCCAGCATCACCTTTCATTTCAGTCAAAAGCCGGTCCTGTAAAGTGGCTTGAACCGTCTACGGACGAAATGCTGAAAAGTCTTGCGCAGAACGGCTCGAAGAATATCCTCGTAGTGCCGCTTTCGTTTGTCTCGGATCATATCGAAACTCTTCACGAAATCGATATCGAATACGCCAAAAAAGCATGGGAGCTTGGTATAGCCAGGTTTGAAAGGGTTCCTTCCTTGAACAGCTCACCAAAATTCATCAGATGTCTTGCCGATCTCGTTCGAAAATCAGATGCGTAGTGACGAAAAAAAGATCTGTACACTCTGCGGAGTCCTGTTCGATAAACCTGATGGAAACTCACTTTTCGTGCAAGCAGGTGAATGGCTGGCTAAGGAACACTGGGAGGACAGCGGCACTCTTTGCAGTATATGCCTTGAAAACAGAGGGCGGCTTGCCATGATGTATCTTCATGACATGAACAGATGATCAGTCTCTCGGTACTGCAATCATCCTGTCCAGGGCTTTTTTTGCCGCTATTCTTATCCGGTCCGATACCGTGACAACAGGTGCCATCTTCTCCAGTGCGGAAAGAATATCTTCGAGGGATGTCAGCTTCATATTCGGGCAGATCAGAGCCGGAGATGCCAGAATGAACTCCTTATCGGGGTTCTCTTTTTTCAGTCGATAAAGAATTCCTGCTTCAGTGCCGATAATGAACCGCTTTTGCGAGCTTTTCCTGCAATACTCGTACATGCCGGAAGTAGAACAAACATGATCAGCAAGAGCAACTACCGCAGGGTTACATTCAGGGTGGCAGATAAAATGCGCATCCGGGCTGCTGCTTTTCAGAGCGGTTACAGCTTCCGGTTTGAGCCGCTCGTGCGTCGGACAGTAACCATCCCATAAATGAAATTTCTTGTTGCTGAAACCGGAGACGTACTGGCCGAGGTTTCTGTCGGGCGTAAAGATAATTTCACGGTCAGGAAGAGAATTTACAACTTTGATTGCATTTGCCGATGTGCAGCAGATATCGCTTTCAGCTTTTACTTCAGCGGATGAGTTTACATAGGTAACTACCGGTATCCCGGGCCGAGCGGCTTTGAATTTTCGAAGATCCTCCGCCGTAATCATGTCTGCCATTGGACAACCGGCATCAAGTCGTGGCAGAATAACGGTCTTTTCAGGAGAGAGGATGGCTGCTGACTCAGCCATGAAATGCACCCCGCAGAAGACGATTACATCCTTCGATGTTCTGGCTGCCTCCTGGGAGAGACCCAGTGAGTCTCCGGTAATGTCGGCAATCTCCTGAACCTCGTCACGCATATAGTTATGGGCAAGCAGGATGGCATTGCGGGCATCAAGTAGGTTCCGTATCTCCTGTTGAATTGAAGTCGACATCATACCCTCATGTTCAGATTGAAAAGATAGCAGAGATACTAGACAATGTTCACTCTGCTGTCAAATCCTTTGCCATTGACTATACCGCATAAACACACTATCATTTTACAGTATCGAGAGTTACTCGGAGGAATTTATGTTTGGTATCGGCATGCCCGAAATGATAATAATTCTGGTCATAGCACTTATAGTCATTGGCCCCCAGAAGCTTCCGGAGCTTGCAAAATCCCTTGGTAAAGGGCTTGCCGAGTTCAAGAAGGCGGCGGATGATTTCAGGCAGGGGGTTGAACAAGAGGCTAGAGCAACGGAGGAAAAGGAGCGGAGTGCCGGCATGCACGACGCAAAAAAAGAAGAGGCTGTGGCTGATAAAGAAAAGCCACCTGCAGGGAATAAAGAAGAGTCACACCTTAAAGGGTAATAAAAGAGGCGGGGATTTCCCCGCCTCTTTTATTTTGTCTTTCCCAACAGCTCTTTTGCCGCAGGGATTTCTTCGGATAGAGGGAATTTCTCTATAAGTTCTTTAAGCACGAACTTGGCACTTTTTGCATCACCCAGTTCCTTGAATGCCATAGCCTGCTTGAGCATTGCAGCAGAAACCTTCTCCTTCCCTGGGTACTCCTTGATGACCCGCTGGAATTCAAGGACTGCCTGCTCATAATTCTTCTCTATATACCAGGTTTCTCCAATCCAGTACCTGACATTGGGTGCAAGCTTGTGTCCCGGATATGTTTCGTTGAATTTGTTGAGAAGCTCCCTTGCTTTGCTGGTCTCACCGGCTTTAATTGTATCCTGAGCCTGCTTGTAAAGGTTTTCAGCAGTGGGAGGAACTTCCAGTGACTTAACAATTGTACTTAATTTCTCGTTGGTCGCTGCCAGATCCGACTCCAGTTTTTTCAGACGCTCCTCCATGGCAGATACGGATTTTGAAGTATCTTCTTTCAGGAGAGTAATGTCGTCAAAAGGCTTTTTTGCTGCCAGTCCAATATCGTCAACCTTCCCGGCCATTACCTGGACATCGATTCTCATCCCGTCAAGGTTTGCCTGCATATCGGCGGTTCCCTTACGAAGAGTTTCCAGATATTTCAGGGCGTCACGCGAACTTTTTTCGGCGATCTCTCTGGATTCGCTTTTTACCGTGGCTATGTTTTTCTCTGTGCCGTTAAGGCGCGTTTTAAGCTCTTCGATGTCCTGAAAAGCCGAACTCATCTCCCCTTTTGTGGCGCATCCGGCAAGGAAGATCAAGCATGGTAAAATCAAGTGAGTTGTTTTCATGAGTCAGCCTTTCAGTCAGACGGAGCATAATAAAAAGGAGCCTTTACGGCTCCTTTAAAGTACGAATGAAGTCCTGCCTACTTTACCAGTACGAACTCGGCTCTTCTGTTCTTGGCCCAGCTCCCTTCCTCATGACCTGCATCCAGGGGGCGTTCTTTGCCGTAGCTTATTATCGAAAGCTGTTCAGAGGGGACGCCAAGAGTCGACAGATAGTCCAGAGCCGCTTTTGCTCTTTTCTCGCCCAAGGCAAGGTTGTATTCATCGGAGCCGCGTTCGTCGCAGTGTCCTTCAATCTTGACCTTTCCCTTGTACTTCTTCAGCAGGAAGTCGGCATTATTGTAAAGGATGTCTCTCGCCGGCTTGGTCAACACATACGAGTCAAAATCAAAGTTGACCATTTTGAGAGCTGTTTCTGCGGCTTTGTCAGCAGCGGCTTTTTCGGCAGCAGCCCTGTCGGCGGCGGCCTTTTCGGCAGCGGCCCTGTCAGCAGCGGCTTTTTCGGCAGCAGCCCTGTCGGCAGCGGCCTTTTCGGCAGCAGCTCTGTCGGCGGCGGCCTTTTCGGCAGCAGCCCTGTCGGCATCTGACTGATCAGCTGAAGCTTTCTGCCCGGATGCCTGAATATTGGAACTGCCAGAGGCAGCAGGTGCCAGCGCTTCATCGGGTTTTACCTGGTCTTTTGCGCAGCCGCTGATAAGCATGATGGAAAACGCAATGGCAACAAACCCCTTGAACAGAAAATTACTCATAAAAACTCCTTTCAGCTGATGTATTCTGAAGCGGTGTACTCGGGATTATACATAATTCTGAGACATTTTCAATCTATCTTGAAAAAAACAGTATTTTATCAACTACCAGCGAGGCGACCATGTGGGATGGGAATCGCTTGACCTGCCGCGAGAAACTTTTGTTTGTCCTGAGCCGTCGGCCCGCATAACATAAACTGATTCGGTTCCTGCACGTTTACTGCTGAAAACGATCAGCCGGCCGTCAGGAGACCATCTTGGATGCTCATTATTCCCTTCGAAGGTGAGTTGCTTGTCGCCACTTCCATCAGGGTTGATAATGTGAATCTGGAAACTGTTTCCATACTGACGGCTGTAGGCGATTTTATCACCTTTTGGTGACCAGCGAGGGGCCACATTATATGAGCCGGCGGTTGTCAGCCGTCTACTGTCGCTTCCGTCAATGTGCATCACGAATATCTGGGGTCTGCCGAGGCGGTCTGAAACGAAAGCGATGAATTTGCCGTCAGGGGACCATGTCGGCGAAAGGTCTATTGCCGGGTTGTTGGTTAACCGGGAAAGAGGCTTTCCTCCCTTGGTTATAAGGTAGATCTCCGAATTGCCGTCTTTGCTCATGGCAAGCGCCACGCGGTTCCCTTCAGGGGAGAACGCCCCGGTAATGTTGATTCCCGGAGAGGATGAAATTCGTGCTTCTGTGCCGGTGAAGAGTTCCCTCCGGTACAGATCCGGATTCTGTTTCTTGTAGGAGGTGAAAATAATCTCTTTCCCGGAGGGAGAAAAATCCGGATTGAGGTTGATGGACCCGTTGCTGGTGAGTTTTTGGCTGTTGTAGCCGTCCCAGTCCATAAGGTAGATCTCTTTGTTTCCGCTAGAAGTAGACACATATGCTATTTTACCGGTAAATGGCCCTCGCTCTCCGGTCAAGGCATATAAAACTTCGTCAGAGAAAGTATGGGCAGTTTTTCTAATGTCCTGAAGCGATGAACTGTAGCGTTTGGCGAGCAGCTCTTTCCCTGAAGGGAGCTCGGTGAGTCGATACTCGAAAGTTATGGATGAGGCAGAAAACCTGTAAGCTGTTTTAAGGATGATGTCTGCATCGGCAGGAACATCGGTCATGCTGATAATCCCGGTAATCCCGAGGTCGAGTTTGAATATGTCAGCAATTTCAGCAGCAATTTTCTGGTTTTGATCTCCGGAAATGGGGACCGGAGGCAGAACTGCCATTTTGAGTTGACGATTCCCAGGGGCCGTGACCCTCAGGAAATCCTCCTGTGAGAAGGTCACAGTCGGGCATACGAGGAGGAACAATAAAACCGCAGCGAAAGCAAATCTCACTTGGACACCTCTTGAGGGTTGAAGACAAAGAGTCTGTCAAAGTCGGACCCGGCGGGGTTGGGAGGAAAGCTTGCCTTTGCCTTTTCTATTGTCCGGATCACCGAGTCGTTGAAAAGTTTGTCAGGAGAAGGACGGATCATGACGTATTTGATAAGTTTGCCTCTCTTGTCGATATAAAGATGTACAGCTGCTTCCGGCTTTTGACTCCGATACACGATTGTGCTTACAAGAGCATCCTTCAGCCTCGACTGGATATTTGAACCGTAATCTGCTCCTGTGCCTTTAGCCGCCCCTCCTCCGCCGGAAGGTCGCTTTTGCTCTGTTGCCTTCTTCTGGAGAGAATCAAGTGCTGCAGCTTGATGCTTTGCCTCTGAACTGTGCTCCAGATGGCTCATGCGCTCGGCAAATTCTCGCGCTTCCTGATCGGCAGTGCCGGGTGATGAAGCAGCCGGAGGGATCAGTTTGAGAGCGGGTTTGAGAGCGGGCTTTTCCGGGAGTGTCATTGCGGGCGCAACAGGTGTCTTTGGAGCCACAGCAGGAGCAGGGGGTGGCGTTGGAACGGTCTGTTGCGCCTGAGGTTCTGTGGAGGTTGCCTCAAGGGCCGGCAGTGAAACAATGTCTACATAATACGGAGTTACTTCGTGGAATGAAGCTTTGAAGAGATTCGTACTGCTGCAGATGAAAAGAATAAGTATATGTAGAGCCAGGGAGATGATGAACATCCACCCCGGGTTCTGGTCACGGCGGTCAGCAGATGGGATCATTTCGACCCTGCGGGCTCCGTAAGCATTCCGAGCCTTTCGACCCCGGCACCCTTGATCTCGGCCATTGCACGGATCACATCCCCGTAAGGCACATCGCGGTCCGCCTTCAAAAAGACCTCTTTTTTGCTTTTTGAAGCAAAAAGAGCGGCAAGTTTCGCTTTCAGCTGCCCCTGGGGAACCTCTCCCTTGTCCAGAAAGGCGCGACCGCTCCTGTCAATGGTCACGATTATCGGGTCATCCTTTACGGTCATCGCTTTTGCTTCTGTTTTGGGGAGGTTCACCTGCATCCCCTGCTGCATCATGGGTGCTGTTATCATGAATATTACGAGCAGGACCAGCATGACGTCGACAAAAGGCGTGACGTTTATCTGTGACATCACCTGCCTATCGTTACTCCTGTTACCGATTTCCATGGTAGAACTCTCCGCCTATTTCTTTGCAATGGAGCGTTGGACAATATTCAGGAACTCCGTTGAAAAATTGTCCATTTCAGCAATCAGAACCTTTATCTTGTTCTGAAAGTGGTTGAATCCCATGACAGCGGGGATGGCGGCAACAAGCCCTATCGCGGTGGCAACGAGCGCTTCGGCAATACCGGGCGCCACGACAGCAAGGGAAGCCGAGCCGGTTTCGCCGATCCCTTTGAATGCGGTCATGATCCCCCAGACTGTGCCGAAAAGGCCGATGAAAGGGGCGGTAGAACCTGTTGTTGCAAGAAAGGTCAGGTATTTTTCGAGCCGGGTTATCTCGGATGTGGTAGCCCGGCGAAGCGCCCTGGCAATATTGTCGACGCCGCCGAGATCAGTACTGATGATTTTCGGGTCGTTCTTCTCCACCTCCTTTTCACCGATCTTTTTCAGTTCGTTGTAACCTTCGGTAAAAAGTATCGAGAGCGGGGAATTGGCGAACCGGTCAATCTGGGTGCTGATCGCATCGAACCGTTTGGTCTGCCAGAAGAAGGCCAGGAACCGTTCAGATTCCTTGTTTGCTTTATGAACCTGAAGCAGTTTGTAGAAGATAATCGCCCAAGAGCCTACTGAAAAGTATCCGAGGACGATTAGTACAAGTTTTACAATAATACCTGTTCCTGCAAAAAGGGACAATGGAACACCTCCGGGAAGTCATTGGCAAAGCACAGTAAAAAATATTCCTCTGCATCATTCAAGTCAACTTTTTAATAGCACTCCGGTTTTCTGTCACTGAAGCAGGGGATCTGACCCCGCCACTCTTCCATCAGTGCGAAATCGAGCGTTGCGGTGATGTCCTGCGGGTCGTAGCCGGCTTCGGCAAGAACCTCCCCTTTGGGGTCGATGATCATGCTCATGCCGAAGAAATCGAGTTTGCCGACCTGACCACAGCAGTTTGCGGAAACAAGAAACAGCTGGTTCTCGATGGCCCTCGCTCTCAGGAGAGTCCGCCAGTGCTCCTGTCTCGGTTTCGGCCATTCGCCGGGGACTACGAGGATCTCCGCCCCTTCTACAGCCAGTCTCCGGGCAAGTTCCGGAAAACGGAGGTCGTAACAGATAAACACACCGAGCTTGCCGACCGAGGTATCGACAAGCAGCGGGGCACAGCCGCTGTCAAAGGAGCGGTCCTCCTGCATCAGGGAAAAAAGGTGAATTTTGCGGTACTTTCCCCTCATCTTGCCGCGGTCGAGAACATATGCAGTATTGTAGACCTTGTCTTCATGGGGTTCAGGCAGTGAGCCGACGACCACCATGCCGTATTTTGCCGAAAGGGCCCCGAGCTCCTCTACCAGGTCGCCGGTGCGGGTTGCCAGCTCGTTCAGCTCCCTGTAGGCAAAACCTGTCCCCCACATTTCGGGAAGAACCACAAGTTCCACGCCCTCATCGGCTAGCCTGGCCAGGGACGAATGGACATGCTGGCGATTCGGTTCGATCTCTCCAAGTTTGATGTTGAACTGAACTGACGCGGCTTTGACAAGGCGGGGCATATGATCCTCCTAATTGAAAACAGGTGTCAGTGTAATGGAAATTGTTATACTATTCAAGAAGTAGCCGGATAAATCAGGGAGAAACAATCGATGGGAATCGTTGCACTTTTTTCGACGCTTGTTAAAGGGGTGGGCTGGACCAGGCTCTTCGAAATGGCCATTGAGCACGGCCCTGGTCTTTACAGAAAGGCAAAAGAGCGATTCCAGCCTGAAGAGACCCGGGCAGCCGAGGCTGAGGAGTTGCAGTTGCACGAGCGGATCAATCACCTTGAGCACCGCCTTATCGAACAGGAGAGTCTCTTCCGGAGACAGGTGGCGCAAAATGAACTCCTTGAGCAGCGTTGCACCCTGCTTGAGAAGCGTCTGCGCGTATTCAGGATCATCACCGGGCTGCTGGCGCTGGTATCGCTCACTCTCCTGGCATTTCTTCTGAAGCAAGGGTGAAAAGCTCCCTTTACATCCATATACCTTTCTGCGTCAGGAAGTGCAGTTACTGCGACTTCAATTCGTCGGAAAATCCCGGCATTGCTCTTGGTGATTACGTTCTCCTCCTGATGGAAGAGCTCTCCTCAAAAGCAGACCGGTTCAAGGTAGAGTCCGCGCCGACACTCTACTTCGGAGGCGGGACGCCGTCTCTCCTCTCTCCCCGGCAGGTCGCAACTGTCGTGCAGGCTGTCCGTGATCTTTACGGCCTGGAAAATGACGCCGAGGTGACTCTGGAGGTAAATCCGGGAACAATCACCCTTGAGTCGCTGGAAGGGTATCTGGCAGGCGGCATCAACAGGCTCTCCATAGGTGTCCAGTCATTCGATGACAGCCTGTTGAGAGTTCTGGGCCGGATCCACTCGTCGGCAGAAGCCAGAGAAGCGGTACGCATGGCCCGCGCAACAGGTTTCAGGAGTATCGGCATCGACCTGATTCACTCCCTCCCGGGCCAGACCCTGCAGGAGTGGGAGAGGGAGCTGCAGGAGGCGATGGGGCTGAAGCCTGATCATATCTCGGCTTACGGGCTGTCTGTCGAAAAGGGGACCCCTTTTGCCGCGATGGTGGATCGCGGGGAGCTCGATCTTCCGGAAGAAGAGATTGCGGCAGAAATGTTCGAACTGACAACAGCAACCCTCGGGAAAGCCGGTTTTGAGCAATACGAGATCTCCAACTTTGCCCGGCCCGGCTGCCGCTCCCGTCATAACCGGGTTTACTGGCGCAGGGGGAACTATCTGGGTTTCGGGGCAGGGGCGCACTCGTTCCTCCGCGAGCCGGGGTTCGGGGCGAGATGGGAAAACCCGCCACAAATGGCCGATTATGCGGCAAGCGTCAGCAGAGGCCGCCTGCCGGACACAGCGACCCTTTCCCGGCAAGAGGCGATGGAGGAGTTTTTCTTCCTCGGGCTGCGGCTGCTGGAGGGGGTGGATCTGGATGAGTTTGCAGGAGAATTCGGGGCTGATGCGCGGGATGAGTTCCCGGGGGTGATCGAGCGGCTGACTGGTGCCGGTCTGCTGGTCAATGACAAAAGCAGGCTGCGCCAGAGTCCGCATGGTCTGATTTTGTCCAACCGGGTGCTGTGCGAATTCGTCTGATTTTACGTTCTGCCTGTTGCGGAAAGTGAATTCAATAGTAAAGGGTATAATGTAGTCAAGTCAGGCAGTCCGGAGGTGACCAATGTCCAGTTCTCACGGCAGGCTATCTTTCTGTGCACTCTGGGTTCTCTTTACACTTTTCGCTCTCTGCGGCTGCAGCGGCAGCAAAGGCACCCCTCCCGCAAGCCAATCGGCACCGTCTGCCAAACTGGTCAAACTTGCCGATAACGTTGCACTGGAGCGGTGGCTCAAGGCCGAGCTGGTAAAGAGCTACCAGTACCGGGATTTGCGCTACTACTATGCGGCCGCGGGTTCCGGCGGCACAACGGGAGTGGCAACAATCGCATCGACCGATAGCACCTCCACAGCTACCGCGACCGCTCCCCAGGCAGCTGGGAGCGGCGCGGCCGACTCCCACTCCAGCACCAATGTACAGGAGCTGGGAGTTGACGAAGGGGACCTGGTGAAGACCGACGGGAGCTATATCTATCTTGCCCGGGGGAGCCACTTTCTGATTATGAAGGGGCAACCTGCCGGGGAGGCTGCCGTTGTCAGCGACATCGATCTCAAGGAGCGGGTCAGCGAACTGCACCTGGTTGGCAGCCGGGTTACCGTCATCACCACTCCGAACACAGGTGTCCTGACACCGGTCACATCTCCGGTCGGGGTGTCCGGCATGGCCGGGGCTCCTGCCGCGGGAACTTCAATGACCGGCGTAGTGATGCCTGTAGTTGCCACAACCAGAGTGTACAACTACGACATCTCTACCCCGGCCGCACCGGTATTATCGTCCCGGTTCGAATTCCCCGGTTCCCTCCAGGGGAGCCGGAGAATCAACAATACCATCTACCTGATCACCAATCATCACATCGACCTTTCCTCCCCGGTTTCTGCCTGGGATTATATGACGCCCGGAAGCTTCAGTATGGAATCCTACAATCAGGCCAGCGCGAAGGCGTCGGCAGAGAACCTGGCCCGCATAGATGCCCTGACCCTTGCAGAGATGATTCCTTCCTACAGCCGTACCCTCTATACCAACGGGGTTGCGGGAGCGACCGGCAGCTCTCCCGTGGTTGCAAGCAGTGATATCTATATCCCGGAGTCCGGAAACGGGACCGATCTGTCCCTGGTCATCGCCCTCGACAGCTCATCGGCCGAACCTGTCGTGACAAGCAGCGGAGTGATCAGCTCCTGGTGCAATATTTACATGTCACCGGAGAGCCTCTACCTGGCTTCCAGCAACAGCTGGGCCTGGATCGAGCCGGTCCAGGGTGTGGCGCTACCGCAGAGCAACCCGGAGCCGTGGACCGCCCTGCACAAGTTCGCCATTGCGAACGGTGCCGGCCCCCCGCTCTACAGGGGGAGCGGCATGGTAACCGGCTGGCTCAACAATCAGTTCAGCATGGGGGAATACAACGGCTATCTCCGGATCGGCACCACCCGCGGCGGGTGGTGGGGTGAAGGAATCAGCAATCGTCTCGCCGTCCTGGCCGAGCAGGACGGTACTCTCGTTGAAAAGGGGCGGATCGAAGGGCTGGGCCAGGGGGAAAAGATCTACTCCATGCGCTTCGACCGGAACCGCGGGTACATGGTCACCTTCCGCCAGACCGACCCGCTATTCACCTTTGACCTGAGTGATCCCCAAAATCCGAAGAAGGCGGGCGAAATCAAGGTGAACGGTTTCGCCACCTATATCCACCTCGTGGGACAGGACAATACACGGCTGCTCACCGTGGGCCGCTCGGCCGATGCGACCGGGCGCGTAACCGGCAACAAGCTCCAGCTGTTCGACGTGACGGACCTGGCCGCGCCCACCCTCCTGGGAGAGTCAGATCTGGGAGCGGGGTGGTCCGAGGCGCTTTACGAGCACCATGCCTTTCTCTACTACGAGCCGCTCGGGATTCTTGCTATTCCGTACTACAGCTACGGTAGCGCCGCGGCGCTCTACAGTTCAGGGCTCAGGGTCTTTTCCGTCAATGACAGCGGGATCTCACTGAAAGGGACGGTTCAGGCTCCGGCGGTCAGCAGCGGCTACGGAACCTATGCCGATACGGTGGACCGCTCCGTGATCATCGGCACGGATATCTACGCCATCGCCCACAGGACGGTAACCGTGGCTGGGACGGACCTGCTGGATATCAGGAAGGTGGTTACCCTGCCGGAAGGGTATCTGTACTAACTGCTTGCTCGCGCGGAGACGCGGAGAACGCGGAGGAAAACCAGATCAAGGGGTAATCCCCCAGTCTAAGATTTTCTCTGCGCCTTTGCGCGAACCTTCTTTTTTCGTGCTTTTCGTGTCTTTCGTGGACCGTTTTTGATTTTCTCCGCGCCCTCCGCGCCTCCGCGTGACCAATCCTTGTTCTGAGGCCGTTTTCAGCTAGTTCCCCATAAGTCTTCAGCCTATCTCCCTGATTCATAGCAGGATTTGTTGTTAATTACAGAACCACTTTTCCCGGCTTGTTTCTGTATCTCAAACGAGATACAATTTATAAAAATGATGCATTGGAGGAAACAATATGCCACGGGATGCAATGATTCATGCGCGGATGGAACCGGAATTGAAGCAGAGTGTCGAGAGCATCTTCAAAGCGCTCGGTATGACCACAACCGAAGCGGTTACGCTCTTTTACAAGCAGGTAATGATGAGGCAAGGTCTGCCGTTTGCAGTGGAAATGCCGGATGAGGAGCTGGAGCGCTGGCAGAGAGAAGAGATAAGAAAAGGAATTGAGGAGATGAAGGCCGGAAAGGTGGTTGACCACTCCGATGTGGTCAAGCGCTGGGCGACTCGATAATGAAAATCCTCTGGACAGAGGGGGCGATCGGCAATTTCGACCGGGTAGAGGAGTATATTGCCCTGGACAATCCACGAGCCGCGGTTGCTACGGTAAGGAAGGTTATCGAAGTTGCTCAAGTGCTGGCTGACTATCCGACCATGGGAAAACGGGGACGCGAACCCGGTACCCGGGAACTCGTTGTCGTCGGCCTCCCGTTTGTCGTTATCTATGCCGTACACCGGGAGGAACTGGTTATTCTCCGGGTACTGCATACCTCAATGAAATACCCGTAGCGATCACCCTGGGCAGACGTCGCTTGAAAGTGCCTGGCCAGCTATCCTCTGGTTTTGATTTTCTCCGCGCGCTCCGCGCCTCCGCGTGACCAATCCTTGTTCTGAGGCCGTTTTCAGCTAGTTCCCCATCAGTCTTCAGCCTATCTCCCTGATTTATTGCAAGATTTGTTGACAAAAGTGCCAGAGGCATGCCATAAGAGCTTATTAATTACCCGGTTGGCCCCTTTTTCCAATTAGTTTCATGTAATGATATAAGAAGTTCCGGGAGGGATAAATGATCGCCGCCGCACGGGCCGTCAGGGTGCAAGTGAAAGCCGCTTCTCGTCAGATACAGTGCTGATGGAGCGGCTTTATGCGTTTTTGGGTGTTTTCCAGAGCAAGGAATGCGTGATTGCACCCCAATCAAGGGGCTCGGAATGGCGGACTGGAGAGAAATGCTTCTCCAGGCTGGAAAAGCATATATATGTAGATGCTTCTGGATAAGTAGCAAAAAGGGCAAAAGCATCTACCCGTAGATGACAGAGCAGCATCTACAGGTAGATGCAGGTATATATATGTAGATGCATGCATATACCTGTAGATACCATAAATCGTCTGCTCAATATCATTCGTTGACCAACAAGAAGAGGAAAAATGAAAAAATTTCTTATCGTAGTGGTAATTCTTGGCTATACGGGATTTTTCATTTCGGCAGCACAGTTTGCCATGAGGAAAAACGAATTACGACTAGACGAGATAATTTCTTGGATAGCATTGATTGCTGTAAATTTACTCTGCTCAGCATGGCTTTATAAAAAAGCAGATAACAACAAAGTTGAATGGGCGCTTTTCGGAGTCATTGGCAATCTCACGGCTTTGATATCTTTCTGGCTGTTCAAAGATGTAATAGATAACTGGAAGCGAGGTAAACGCAACTTCAGTTGAAAACATGCAAAGGCTTGCCGAGTAGCAATTTCTGAAGAAAGAACAGAATTAGCTGCGGTTGCCAACCAGGCCCTTGGACACCGACCGGGGCTGAGAAGCGCCCCGGGCGGGTCAAGGGCGCACCCCGTTGAACCAAAGAAATAACTCATAAGGTCGTTAAATATGGTTGGCTATGTTTATGCGGTGGGATTCTTTTGGTGCACCTTCATTTTCGGTTTCATAATCGGTTATTTCTGTTTTGCCGGTAATCAGAACACTGGTGCCAGACGTGCGAGAGGTATTTTAGCTGGTTTGTTTTTTGGGATTCTTTCGCCTATCATAATTGCCTATTTCTTCGGAACTTACAATGAATCTCAAGAAAAAAAAGAAAATAGTGTTGCTATTAACGAATTGAATTATTTTAAAGAAGCAATTGCAGGTAAGCATAGTGAGAGCGAAATTAGTTTTTATTACACCGAAAAACAGCTATCGACGCGTGGGGCTGAGGCTATACGATATGAATTAACTCGTCCTGAAACAGAGATTGACTTTAAGTTCTTACCCGTATTTTTATCCGTATTTGAAAAGGATCCCGTTTTGCTTGGTCAATTAGTAGCACGGCCTGAAGTCCCTCTAAATATTAAGCTAAAGGTAGCAGACAATCCAAAATCTAGAGCAGTCCTACCAATGGCTGAGAATACTCATACGCCACCTTCTGTATTGTTAAAATTAGCCAACTATGATCAAAAATAAAAAATGGTTGGCTATTCTATTGTCATTTCAGTTTGTAAAAACCAAAATGCACCTAGGAAAGTAAAGCAAGTATGTGCAATCAGATTCTATCCGGAGCAAGATGATTTTTCTGACCTGTTCGAATCAAAAGCCGAAGAAATTGCTTTGTGGCAGTTTCTTGTGAAGAACAGCCGTGAAGACATCAGATTGTCGGTTGCAAAGCATCCAAAAGCACCACCAAATATTTTGTCAAAACTAGCCGATGACACCTCTAAAAAGGTGTCTCAAGCTGCAATTGAGAATCTTCAAAAGCAGAAGCCCGGAAGGGTCAGCCCCTGACACGAGACAAAAGTAAAGAGCGATGGTCCAACCACGTCCTTGCACCTGCCCAAAAAACCGGCAGGTGAAGGCCGCAGAAGTTACAGATTCAATCTTTGTCGAGAGAAAGGAGGCCGTAAATGTCCGTAACTACCTTGACCTGCCCCCATTGCAACTACTCTAAGGAGCTGCCGGCATCCGTGCTGCCGCAACCGGGCACGAGGGTTACCTGCCCGCGCTGCAAGGAGGGTTTTCTTCTCCGGGATGAGGTTCTGACGACGCTTCCCTCGGCGGACGAAGAACCGTTTGCCGCCTCTTTTCTGGAGGAGCCCGTGGCCGCTGCGACGGGAAGTGGTGTGCCGGAGCCACCTGCACCCGCCCTGGCGCCCCCTGCAACGCCCTCTCGTCCCCTGCAGAAACGCACCCTCACTTTTACCTTCACCGGCAACGCCAAGGAGTATTTCGGCATCTGGATCGTCAACACTTTGCTCCGGATCGTCACCCTCGGCATCTACTCTCCCTGGGCGAAGGTGCGCAAGAGACGCTATTTCTACGGCAACACTCTCCTGAACGACGCCCCCTTCGACTATCTGGCGGACCCGATGGCGATCCTCAAGGGGTGGTTCATCGCCGGCGCCTTCTTCGGCCTCTACTCCATCGCCTCCAAGGTCAGCCCGGTCCTTGCCGTGGTCTTCATGTTCATCATGTTCGGCCTGCTCCCCTGGGTCGTGGTCCGTTCCCGGATCTTCAACCTGCGCAACTCCTCGCACCGCAACATCCGCTTCGGCTTCACCCCCGACTACCGCGAGGCGTACCGGGTCTTTCTCTGGTGGCAGCTTCTCATCCCGCTAACCTTGGGGATCCTCGCTCCGTACGTGGTCTACCGCCAGAAACGCTTTCTCGTGGAACAGAGCTCCTACGGCACCACCCGCTTCAGCTTCCATGCGACGAGCCGGGAATACTACCGGGTCTTTAAGCCGCTCTTCATCATGATCCCGCTGCTGGTGCTCTCCTTCGCCAGCCTCGCCTCCCTTGGGCCGAAATGGGGGGGCAATTTGCTGGCGGCGCTGGTCCCGGCGATCCTCTTTCCGGTCGTTTATGTCGTGGCCATGATCTACGTGCCGACGGCGCTCGCCAACCTTACCTGGAACTCCACCGGCATCGGCAGCCACCGTTTTGTCTCCACCCTCCGGGCCCGGGACCTGGCCTGGATCTACATCTCCAGCGCCGTCGCCATTCTTCTCTCGCTCGGCATGCTGGCTCCCTGGGCTAGCGTGCGCCTGGCGCGCTACCGGCTGGACCGGCTCAAGCTCACCGGGACGGGGGATCTCGCCGTGGTCACGGCTGCTGCCGCCGAAGCTACGAGCGCTACCGGCGAGGAGCTGGGCGACATGCTCGGCTACGACTTCGGGCTGTGATCTCCTCCTGTACTGCAGCCTGGTACGACGGCCGCACCTCGCAGCGCCGTGAGGTGACGCTGACCTCGGATGGGAGGACGGTGAAGGTCATCGCTGAGGGTCTGGAGCTTTCGTACCCCCTCCGCGATCTCAGGATAGAGCCGGGCCTCGGCTCGGTCCGGCGTCTGCTCCGCTTTCCGGACGGCGCCACTGCCGAGACGACGGCCGATGACTTCGTGACCGGGCTGCAGCTGCGCCAGGGAACCGGCGGCTTCTTCAGGAACGTTCACCGCTGGGAGACGAGCATCAAACGGGCTCTCGTGGCACTGGTGCTGTTGATCGCCGCCGCCTTCGGCTTCGTCCGGTACGGGCTCCCCTTTCTGGCGGAAAAGGCAGCCTTTGCCCTCCCACCGGCCTCGGAAGAGCTTCTGGGGCACGAGACCATGGCTCTCCTCGACCGGCTCATCCTGAAACCGACCGCCCTGCCTGCCGAGCGGCAGAAGGCCCTCCGCCGGCAGTTCGCGGTCATGACCGTCGGCCATCCGGAACAGAGAGGGTGGCGTCTGGAGCTCCGCTCCTCCGAACCGGTCGGAGCGAACGCCTTTGCCCTTCCGTCCGGCATCGTCATCGTCACCGACCAGCTGGTGGAGATCGCGAAGAGCGACGAGGGGCTCGCCGGGGTCCTGGCGCACGAGATCGGCCACCTGCAGCGCCGCCACGCCCTGCGCCACCTCCTGCAGAATTCTGCCACGGTCCTGCTGGTCGCCACCCTGACCGGCGACATCACTTCGATCACGTCATTTGCCGCGACCATGCCGACAGCCCTGATCGACGCCAAGTTTTCCCGTGATTTCGAGCGCGAGGCGGACGATGCGGCAGTTGCGTACCTGAAGGGGAAGGG
>JBGQLM010000002.1:0-73262 GCA_041500085.1 Geobacteraceae bacterium | reverse complement strand
CTTTCCGGCAAGACGGGCCGCAAGCTGACAGAGTCACTCGTCCGTTTTATCGAGGCACTTGAAACTGTCGAGGGGAACGCCGGCAAGAAGCTCAAGCGGGCGGGAAAGAGTGTGGTAAAGGCTGAGCAGAATCTCGAAGGGCTTGCCGAGGCCGGCTTGAAGGATCTGCGCAAGGGGCTGAAGAAGGCCAGAAAAGCACTGCAGAGGGTTCATGCATGATGGTAAAACAGGATCGCGGCCGTTACCCCGGCAGACTGATTGCCGTTGAGGGACTGGACGGTTCGGGAAAGTCCACCCAGCTTTATCTGCTCAAACGCTGGCTGGAGATGAAAGGTTTGAAGGTTTTTTTCACCGAATGGAACTCCTCCCTGCTTATCAAGAAGGCTACCAGCAAGGGCAAGAAGCGGCAGCTGCTGACTCCCACCACATTCAGCCTCATTCACTGTACCGATTTTGCCGATCGCTATGAGCGGCAGATTCTCCCGCTTCTCAAAGCAGGCTATCTCGTGCTCTGCGACCGCTACATCTATACCGCTTTTGCCCGCGATGCCGTCCGGGGCTGCTCCAGTTCCTGGCTGCACAATCTTTACGGCTTCGCCTGCCACCCTGACATAACCCTCTTTTTCAATACTCCCCTTCAGGTAGCGCTTGGCAGGATTCTTGGAGGAAGGCCGCAGCTCAAATACCATGAAGCGGGGATGGATCTGGGGCTGTCTGCCGATCCCTACGAGAGTTTCCGTATTTTCCAGGGGAAAATCTACGAAGAGTATCTTGCCATGAAAGAACGATTCCGATTCATCGAGGTCGATGGTTCTGCTCCCATTGAAGCACAGCAGCAGGCCGTCCGGGAGCTCATAGCCGTACAAATCGATCTGCCGCGATATCGTTCTCGAACCATAGGATAGGATTGAATTATGAGATTTTACGGAGATGGAATTCCAGGGGTTCATCCGGAGGAGTTGCCCGGACGCCTGATAGTTATGGAAGGAGCCGATGGCTCGGGCCGATCAACCCAGATGGAGATTTTGCGTGACTCGCTGGAAAACAAGGGCCATGCCACGGTGAACGTGGGGCTGCGCCGCTCGACCCTGGTTTCGGATGAGTTGAAAGAGGCCAAACAGGGAAACGTTCTGGGGGAGATAACCCGCAGCCTTTTCTATGCGACCGATTTTGCCGATCAACTGGAGAACAGGATTATCCCGGCACTCAAGGCCGGTTTTATCGTCCTTGCGGATCGTTACATTTATACCCTCATGGCACGGGACATAGTCCGTGGTGCAGACCGGAGCTGGGTCCGCTCTCTTTACGGCATTGCTCTGGTTCCGGATCTGGTCGTTTATGTGAAGGTCAGCCCGACTCAATTGATCGAACGGAATCTGCGCAAGAATGCGACACTGGACTACTGGGAGTCGGGAATGGACCTTGGCCTGTCCCGCGACAGCTTCGACAGCTTCATCAGCTACCAGCGTCTCATTCAGAAAGAGTTTGCCCTGATGCAGGCGGAGTACGGCTTTTCTACGGTCAACGGCAACCTGACAGTGAGATCGGTAGCCAGAGAGATCAGCAGCCGGGTTGTGGATATTCTGGGAGTATAGGCATGGATAAGGTCAAGGCGTCCCGAAGTGAAGAGTTGCAACATGAACTGGTTAACGAACTCAAGGTCCTCCGAATGGCGATACGGGAGATTGCCGAGGGCTTTATCCTCTGCAAGGAGGGGGAGATAGAGACCCTGCAGGATTATCTGCTGAATATGCCTCCGGGCAGACTGAAGGCTGTAGTCCGTCCCTGGATGCGGGAAACACGTGCTCTGAAACTCAAGCCTGCCAAGGGGCGGATCAAGGATCTGAAAAAAAATCGACAACCTGTTAACTGACCTTCTCAACTGCGTTATTGAGGCCGATGACCAGGAGCAAAAGCCGAAAGTCGCCAGAAAAAAACTGATAGCCGGCAAGAGGAAAGGCGGGACTTCACCCGGGAAGAATGCCTTATGAGAAGCCTGACTGTTGATACGCACACCTGGCTTGCGGCAAGAGGTTTTCTTCTGGACCGCAGCGATGACTTTTTTCTCCAGTTGACACTGGCCCGGGAGGCTTTCGACCCGGAAGCCATCCATGACCTGCGGGTCTCATCGCGGCGTCTGCGTGAAGGTATAGCCATTTTTGGCCCCTGCTTCAGAAAGCGGCAGCTTGCTCCCCTCCGCAAAGAGCTGAAGGCTCTGGTCACCATGCTCGGGTCGATTCGCAACACTGATGAAGCCATCCTGTTTTTCTCGAATCTTCTGGAAAACTGCGATTCTGCTTCTGCCGGCGCAGCCATGAAAATCGTTGCCACCCTTCAGGAGAAAAGAGTTGAAGAGCAACGGGAGCTCAAACGGGAACTGAAAAAAATTGATCCCGGCGCACTGCTGGGCAGAATCGATGACTTCTGCAGTAATCCGCGAATTTTCAATCCTGATGCCCGCGGTCTTTTCCAGCCGATCGCCGTCTGTCTCCTCGAAGCAATGGCAGTCAGGGAAAAAGCCATTCTGGATCTGCTTCCGGAGGCTCTGGTGGAGGAGAATTTCTCTGCCCAGCACCGTCTTCGCATTGCGGTAAAGCACTTCAGATACCGCCTGGAATTTATGTCCCCTCTGGCTTCCGACGATTACAGGAAGATTTACAGTGCAATCAAGGAGTATCAGGAGGTGCTGGGGCATATGCATGATCTGGATGTTTTCAGCGGCTTGACCGGAGAGATAACTGCCGAACAGAGCGGTACCATGCACCTGCATGAAATTATCGGCAACCGGCGCCGGATGCTTTTCGCCGAATTTCTGCAGCATCAGGCAACAAACCCGCTTGATGAAATGGGCAACCGCGTGCGAGGCCTGCTGTGACCGACAATCGTCTGGCAGCCATTGATATCGGCACCAACTCAATTCGCAGTATTGTCGTCGAAACCGAATGTTCCGGCAAATTCCGGGTGCTCGATGATGAAAAGGCCACCGTCCGTCTCGGCGAAGGGCTGAACGAGACCGGACTGTTGTCTGCCGAAGCCTGTGAACGGGCGATAACTGCACTGCTGCTCCAGAAAAAGATCATCGACGGTTACGGTGTCCGGTCGATCGAGGCGGTAGCCACCAGCGCCGTACGCAAGGCCGCCAATGGCAAGGCTTTTGTCACAGCCGTCAGGAAGCGGGTGGGACTTGCCATTTCCGTCATCAGTGGCGAGGAGGAGGCCGAGCTTGCGGCCCTCAGCGCCTTTAACAACTTCGATATGGAGGGGGTCAGACACCTGCTGGTCGATATCGGCGGCGGCAGCCTGGAACTGGTGACCACGGTCGGGCGGCTTGTGGAAGAGATTTATTCCCTCGATCTCGGGGCGGTGTATCTGTCGGAAACCTTTCTCAAGGGAGAGACACCGGGTGCGAAGGCCCATAACCGGCTGCGCCGCCATATCAGAAAAACCTTCAAGGAAACCTTTCCCGAGGGGAGACCGACTGTCAATGCCGTCATCGGCTCCGGGGGGACAGTCACCTCCATTGCCGCCATGATCCTGGCAGGCCGCAAGGAGGAGTACGGCTCGGCCCATGGCTACGAAATCCTCCGCAGCGACATAGTGCACCTGCTGGCAATGCTGCAGCGCAAGAGTCTCAAGGAACTCCGCTCGATCCCCGGACTCAACCCTGACCGAGCCGATATCATTGTTGCCGGGGTTATGGTCATCGATGAACTGCTGGAGTTCTGCCAGACCAATCTTCTCATGGTAAATGAGCGGGGGATCCGGGAGGGCCTGATTCTGCGCGGGTTGAGGAAGCACGGTATACTGCCGCCGGAGCATGCTCCCCGCAGCTGGCGCGAGTCCGCTCTCGGGTTTGCCGACTCCTGTCATATCGAAAGAACCCATAGCATGCAGGTGGCCCGGCTCTCCCTGGAGATATTCCACGCGCTTGCCCGACCATACGGGCTGGAGGAGAGGGAGCGCCGCATTCTTGAGGCGGCGGCAATCCTGCACGATGTCGGCTACTTCATCAACTACTCCGGCCATCACAAACACTCCTACCATCTGATCCGCCACGCCGACCTCTTCGGCTTCACCCCCCGCGAACGGGAACTGATCGCCAATGTTGCCCGCTACCATCGCAAGGCTCTTCCCAAGAGGAAGCATGACCAGTTCATGCGCCTCAGTGTTGCGGACCGTCAGCTTGTCTCCCGGCTGGGGGGCATCCTGCGCCTGGCCGACGGTCTCGACCGGAGCCGGACCGGTATGGTGACCATTGCCGAACCGATTCTTTCTCCTTCCCGCCTCGTGCTTCGTCTCAAGGGGAGCGGCGATCTTTCCGTCGAAATCTTCGGGGCAACCGCCAAAAGCGATCTTTTCTGCTCGGCATTCGACCTGAAACTGGTTCTGGAGCCGGTTGTTGACCCGTCACAGGCTTTGACATGAGTGAAAAGGCCCGCATAGTTTCCGCCCTCGGTGAACAACGCCTGCTCCTGCCGTTTCTTCTCAATGAAGCGCTTAGCGCCAATGACCGGGCAAAGTATCGTCTGACCCTCCTGCAAACGGCCAAGGCCCGTGCGGATTCTCCCGGCGGCGCTTTCTCCGATCTGCGCACGGAACGTCTGGCCTGCGGCATTGCCGACGCAGCGTATGACGATGTCGTTGCCAGGAGTGTCCGGCGTGATGCCGACAGCTATCTGCTCCCCAGGGGGGGCGAACTCTGCTCGGGACTCCATGCCGACATGGTGGCGATGCTGGCCCCTTTGGAGGCGGCCCTGACGCCGGAAGCACATCTGTTCCGGGAACGGTTGAAGGAGTTGTCGGTAACCCCCTGGCTGGAAGATGACAACACCATCATGGGAAACACCATCAGTCGGCTTGCAGCGGGAGACCGGGCTCAAGGCGACAGCCTCCATCTGCTCATCATGGATATGCACAAGCTGCTCAACAGGCTGCAGACCGAGATCGCAACCGAAGGGATTGACGGTGCGCAGACGTACGGCTTGCGTGCCGACGGCCGCTCATTGGTCAGTGCCTTCATGAAGGGGGTCAACCGGACACGGGCTCTCAAATTTGATCATCCCGGTCTGGATACTACTGCAACCAGGGTCGACTCGAAGCTGGTCATCCAGAACGATCTTGGTACGACGGATGCTCATGTGCTGGTGGTCCATGTCGAGGGAATGTGCGTTACGACGACGTACACCGATAACCATCTTCCGCGGCTGCTCTTCTTTCAAGCGATGTTCTCCGGATGGAGGGTTGACTGGGGGGATGTCCATTCCCGCACCGACCAGACGTTCGCGGATGGGGTTTACCACCTCTGCGTCGGCACTTACACTGCGTGTGACAAGGCCGATCTCAAGGCATATCTGACTCATCTCGGCTCCCGCCTGGTTTTTCTCATCGACTGGAACCGGGCACGCAAACGTCTGCAGCTTCTGGTGCCCAGAACGGAGGTGCTTTCCCTATTGACCTGGGCCGCGGAGAACGACCTCGGCCACATGGCCTTTCTGAAGGCGGGGGGCGAACGGATGATTTTCGATGCCCTGCAGTTCGTGGCAGGGGGGAGACTCACCTACGGCGTCACGCTCGCCGAACTCCTCGGCACTGAGGCGGCAGTTTCCTACCTCCGCTTCATCCTCAGGGCCTGCACCCATGGACTTCTCGGCAAGCGGCCGCTGGCCCTCATCCGCGACGAGGCGCGGGTGGAGCTGTACACGTACTACCACAGCGCCCAGCAAGGACTCCTCGACCTCGCCAGTGATCACGGGGCACTGGCGGTGGAGATCGCAACCAGCATCCGCGACGGTCTCCTCACCTCATCCGGGCCAGAGACGTTCCCGCGTTTCGAACGCATCGGCCGGCGTGCCAAGGAGTGGGAGCGCAAGGCCGACGAACTCGTCATCCGCGCCAGGGAGCTCGCCGAACAATCGGAACAGGCTGAGGCCATCCAGCAATTGCTGGAGGCTGCCGACGACATAGTAGATGAGCTTGAGGAAGCAGCCTTCCATCTCACACTGCTCAAGCCGGAAAGCATGGTGGAAGAGATTCGCCTGCCGCTGGTCTCCCTTGCCCGCCTCCTCGTCGAGGGGACGCAGGAATACTTGAAGGCGATCGAGAATACCAGGGGGATCCACCGCAGCGGCTCACCGGACGACATGCGCGATTTTTTGACCTCCATTCACCGCATAGTCGCCATCGAGCAGCAGAGCGATACTGCCGAGCGTGCCGTACGGAAGGCGCTGGTTGACTCCGCAGAAGATTTCCGGCAGGCCTTTGTCATTGCCGAAGCGGCCAAGAAGATGGAATCGGCCGCCGATGCGCTGATGCATACCGGCATGATCCTGCGCGATCAGATTCTCGGCAAGGTAACAGGAAGCTGAAGACTTCTATGAAACATGACAGCGTCTTCAAGATCGCTCCCCGGGGTATGGGTTCCGCAAGAGGCGATGCCTCGGTCATGGGGATGAAGGCCTTTGACCTGGCACGCATGGCGCGCCTCGGACTCCCCGTCCCGCCGGCCTTCGTCCTGGGGACTCCTCACTGCCGCCGCTGCCACGATGAGCCGGAGCGCTACCGGAAAAACCTCACCATCCTCCTCGAAGAGCAGATTCGCTGGCTCCAGTCCGTTACCGGCTTCGGTTTCGGCGATCCCCGCAAACCACTTCTCGTTTCCGTCCGTTCCGGTGCGCCGGTCTCCATGCCCGGCATGATGGATACACTCCTCAACATCGGTCTCTGTGATGCGACGGTCCGGGGGCTGCTCCGCACCACGGGCAATCCCCGGCTGGTGTGGGATTCATATCGTCGACTCGTTCATGGTTTTGCCGAGATCGTCTTTGTCGCCGATTCGGAGCCGTTCGCCTCTGCCATCGAAGCGCTCCTCGTTCGTGAGCAGGTGGACCGCGTCCAGGAACTGGACCACCTGTCCCTTGCCGAACTCACGCAGACCTATTTGCAGCTTTTTCAGGATTTTGCGGGAAAACCGTTCCCCCAGAACCCCTTCGACCAGCTCGGGCTTGCGGTGCAGGCCGTCATTGCCTCGTGGGATTCGCCCCGCGCCGTCGAGTACCGCCGCCTCTACGGGGTGGCCGATGATCTCTGTACAGCGGTCACGGTCCAGCAGATGGTGTTCGGCAACTGGGGAGGGACGTCAGGAGCGGGAGTGGGGTTCACCCGTGATCCTGATACGGGTGAAAAGAAGCTTTACGTGGACTTCCTCTTCAACAGCCAGGGTGAAGATATCGTTTCCGGCCGTGCTGCCGGTTCCGATGCGGAGCGGCTTTTTTCTGCCATGCCGGAAATCGGACAGGAACTGCACCGAATCAGCACCGTCCTCGAAGGGGAGTACGGCGACGCCCAGGAGTTCGAGTTCACCGTCCAGGAGGGGGTATTCTACCTGCTGCAGACGCGAACGGCCAAGAGGTCGCCGTGGGCCGCCTTGCGGATTGCAGTCGAACTGGTCGAGGAAGGTCTTGTTGATAAGGATGAGGCGCTTGCCCGCCTGGCCGGGATCGACCTTGGGGAGATCCGGCAACATCGGTTGTCAGTGGAGGGGAATAAGCCGTTGTGCCAGGGGCAATCGGCCGGCAACGGCGTGGCCACGGGTCCCCTTGCCTTTGACATCGAAGCTGCCCGTAGGTTTGCTGCCGAGGGGCGACCCGCAGTGCTCGTCCGCGAAGAAATGTCCACTGTCGATATCGCCGCTATCGCCCTTTCCACGGGAGTTCTGACCGTGCGGGGAAATCGCACCTCCCATGCCGCCGTAGTGGCTCGGCAGCTCGGCAAGGCCTGCATCACCGGGTGCACTCCGCTGCAACTCGATTCCGCAAGAGGGCTCGCCTCGTTCGGCGACCGTTCTCTTGCGGAAGGGGAGACGATTACCGTCGACTCCAATACCGGCCGGGTTTTTCCCGGCGCGGCAGAGGTCGTCAGTGAACGCCCGACGGAGTGGCTTGCCGAAATCGCGAAATGGCTCAAGTCTGAAGAAGTCTGAAAGCGAACCGGTCTAAAAATCGTATTTTTTTACCACTTCAAGCAGCTTCTGGGTATCCTCACCGGGAACTCCCTTGGTTATGGCAATCACCTTGGCCGAAACGAAAGGGATTTTCGGATTGCGTGTTCGTCCGCTTTTGTATGCATGGGAGGCAATCCCGATGGCGCCGGGAGTTTTAGTAATACGTTCAATTATATCCTGTTGATCGGTTGCCTTGATGGCTGTTTTGACAATCGGCCTGGTCCCGATGACATAACGGGAAAAGAGCCGGTTCTGGTCGGGAGTTTCCTCGCTCCAGACAACAACGATTTTCTGATTGTCACCCCCCACGTGTTTCCAGTTGGTAATTTTTCCGGTGAAAATATCGCGTAACTGTACCTGGGAGAGTTCTTTGACCCTGCTGGAGCTGCTGAGGTATACCAGGATGGTGTTCGTGCCAATTCCCTGTACCTGGAAGCTCTCCGGAACAATCAGATAGCCCCTGTTCTCCAGATCCGAAATGAGACTCTCCAGTGGTACATCGGTAGTGGCAATGTCGATATTCCCGATGTCAAGATCGAGCAGGGCTTGTGTCGAAGAACTCGGGGTTATCTTGGGAACGATTCCCGTTTCATCCCGGATTTGCTCTTTAACAACATCAAACATTCCGCTGCAGGCCTCTGCCGCGCCGCCAATCCTGATCTCGGTTGAAGCGGCAATGGCAGTCGTGCAGGCAAGCATCACCAGAATAACAACGTATGCAACCATCTCGATCCCAGCTATCCGTCTACATTCGGTCGCCTGTTTCTTAAACATGATAAATCTCCTTTGGCGCAGTAGTTTAAACCCGGTTTGAAACGGCATCGGAACAGGCAGGAAAATTTCCTGTTACAATCCGGTAAACCGAAACTAACGCTTGCCCTGCGTATCCAAAGGAGAAGTAACTCTGCTACACTTGTGACAGGGAGTATTGGTCAAGGAGGATACATGCTGATTGAAATGCATTGCCATACAGCGGAACATTCAGCCTGCAGTTCGGTTTCTGCGGTCGATCTCGTGCGTCAGGTCTTTGGCAAGGGACTGCAGGCGATCGTGCTGACGGATCATCACTATCTCTGGCCTGTGCATGAGCTTGAAGCACTGCGGGAAGCGGCGGCCGTTCCCGATCACTTCCGGATCATGAGCGGTCAGGAGGTCAGAACCGAGCTTGGCGATGTACTGGTTTACGGGGCAACCGGGTCTCTGCAGACGGGAACTTCACTGGCCGATATCCGCCGGCTCTATCCAGGGTCGGCGCTGGTCCTGGCCCATCCCTACCGGCGCAACCGGGTGCCATCAATTGCCGATTTGATGAACCCTTTCATCGACGGGGTGGAAATATTCAACACGAATCATACGGTACTGGGTAACAGCAGGGGGCTGCAGGACTGGCACCGGCACCACTTCACGGCCACTGCCGGCACCGATACCCACGGTTCGGGTTACGCGGGAGTCTACCCGACAATCTTCGATCACCCGATGGCAGACGTGCAGGAGCTTGCCAGCGAGATCAGGCATGGCCGCTGCCGTCCTTTTCTGAAGGAAATTCCCCGCTCCGGTGCACACGCGCTGGTGACCGAGGTCACTATCGGCACCAAGGGGCGGGACGAGCAGCGGGAAAGGATCATCATCCGCTCCATTGACAGCGACATTCGCTGGAGCAGCGCCGAACGCGCCTTTCAGATCATGCAGGCCTTGGCAGCAAACGGCTTCGACGCCGGACGCTACCGGGTTCCCCGGCCGATAGACGAGGACCGGGCTTCAAGAACCTTTATCGAACAGGGAATCCGGGGCAAATCGCTGTTCGACAAGCTGGTCTCTTCTCCGCCAGAAACCCGGCAGGAGTATTTCGAGCTGGCTGCCCGCTGGGTGGCGAGGTTTCACCGGCTGCGTCTTTGCCTGACCCCGGAGGAAGAGTTTCTGGCGCAGGAAGAGAAGAGAATCGGCCGTTATCTACAGCGGTTCGAAAATATCGATCACCCCCACACCGGCAAGGTGCGCGACATGGCAGCCCGTCTGCTGGCAGAGGAGCGCGGGATGGCGGCCGGATCACCGGCTCTGCTGATCCAGGGGCATGGTGATTATCACCCCAAAAACATCATCATCGGTCAGGACAGCCTGGAGGACCGGGCCACAATGTTCGTGGCTGCCATAGATTTTGCCAGTTCGCTGGCCCTGCCGCCGGCCTTCGATGTCGGCTGTTTTCTCGCCCAGTTCCGCAATCAGCTGTTCCCGTATCCGGAAATTCTCTCCAGCCTGCCGGATTACATCTTCCTGCAGGCATACGTGGATGAGGCCGGCGGGGTAGACGAAGAATTTCACCGTCAGGTGGAGATATTTCGCGCCCGCACCAACCTTTCCATTGCCGCCTATCTGATCAAGGTCGGGATGGGAGACAGCCCGGATCTCTGGAGGGTTATCGTAGAAGCGGAACAATTTCTGACAGTCTGAAACGGATGTTATCTCCTCCCATCTTCACCTGATATTCACCTCAATGAGAAGTGCTCGTAACATAGCGGTGCTAGATTGGTTCCAGTCAGGATCTCAGGGGAGCTGCCTTTCTCTGAAATCAATCCACGGGGACCAGTATGGGTCATCTGCATCATGTCATCCCGACGCTGAACGATATCATGCGCACTGCACCGCAGATCGCGTCCGATACGCTGGTGAAAGACGTCATGGAGCTGTTTCAGAAGGATCAGTCTCTGCTTGCCTTGCCGGTGAGCGACGATGGGTTGTTCATAGGTGCGATCAACCGCAGGACTCTCTTTTTCGAGCACCTTGGCCGTCCCTTTGCCGTTGACCTCTATGGAAGAAAAGCGATCCGGGTGCTGCTGGATGAAAGCCAGCCGACGCTGGAACCGGGGCTGGATATCAATGCCGCTCTGGCCCGGCTACTGGAGATCGATTCCGGACTGACCATCGATTCGTTTCCGGTCGTAGCCGAAAACAGGTGTCTGGGCATCGTCTCCGTGTCCGATCTGATGATGAAGATATCGGAAAATCAGGCGATGCTGCTCAATACCCTGCAGCTGCTGAGCGCCCGAATTACCGAAGAGATTGACAAGGCAAGCAAGATCCAGCGTGACCTGCTCCCCCCGCAGGAATTTTTTGCCAATGACATCCGCATCAGTGCCGAGGTGATCACTTCATCGGAAATAGGCGGTGATTTTTACGATTATTTTCCGCTCGGTGAAGAGCGACTTGGCCTGGTAGTTGCCGATGTCAGCGGTCATGGCGTTCAGGCAGGCATGGTGACCACCGCTGCCAAGGCCAGTCTGCACTCACTTATCGGAAAAGGGGTGATAACCCCGGCCGAACTGCTTTACGGGATGAACAATGCCATACTGGCAACTGCCCGCCAGAGCCTGCTGATGACCTGTCTGATCGTAATCATCGATCCAATCGATAACAAATTGACTCTTGCCAATGCTGGACACAATTTCCCCTACATTATCCGTGGGAAGAGTGCTGTCCCGGAAATGATCCAGGATGTGGCAGGGTATCCGCTCGGTTTCGAGGCGAACTGCAACTATCCGGAATTGACCTGCAGTTTCAACCCCGGAGACACACTTTTCCTTTATACCGACGGTATTGTGGAGTGCGTTGACGCGTACGGACAAGAGTTCGGTTATGAGCGCCTGGAGAAGATACTGGTCAAAGCGGGGGATTGCTCCCCCCTTGAGCTGCGTAATCTGCTGAGGCGATCAGCGGAACTGTTCACCGGCTCTTCTGCTTTCGAAGATGATGTAACCATGCTGATTGCCGCTTCAGAGGCAAAGAATCAAAAAAAGGAGTTGTTATGAAGGCTGCTGCCGATACTCACCTCATGCTTGCATTATTTAACAACGGGACTGATGCGGATGCTTTCCGTCCTTTATTGAACGGCCTTCCCGGCTTGTTAAGCATTGAAAATCCTCCGGATAAAGAGCGGTTTGCAGAAAAAATGGTTTCACTGCGGCTGAATCCCGCTCTGGTGATCCTCTCCAGCAGGCTTTATCCGGAATCGCGCCCGGAACTTGTTGGAGAGCTTAAATCGATCTTTCCCGGAGCCGAGATCCTGCTGGTTACTCTGGCAATAGATCCGCTTCCTCCCCTGGAACAGCTTGCTGTTGACCGGATCAGGCACCTGCTTGTTACCCCTTCAGATGACGAACTAGAGGGGATTTTTTCATTGCAGGAGGCCATACTGAGGCTCCTGGTGAGGACCCCCTGGAAGCTGCAGGACTGTGTCAGGCCGGGCAGCCGGGTCCACGAATTACCGCTGATCTCTTCAAGTCAGAAAGAAGCTCTTATCGCATCCCTTGAAGAGGCGATCAGCGGCGATTCTCCGGAGATGGAACTGCTCCGGCAGAGGGCTGCACTGCTGGCAGACGAAATGGTGGAAAATGCTCTTTACGGGGCTCCGCAGGGAGATGACGGCAGAAAACTCTACTTCAAGGGGGAGGACAGGGCCATTGATGCTGACGAAAAGATATCGTTCCGCTTTGCTTTTGATGGCGAAACTCTGGCCATGGAGATTGTTGACGGCTGGGGAACCCTTGCGCCGGAGATGGTGGTTGACTTCCTGGCCCGTAACCAGGCGGGAATGGAGGCGGAAGTCGATGAAACCGGCGGACGCGGACTTTTCATAATCTGGAGATTTATGGACCATCTGCATGTGAATATCCGGCCCGGCATGCAGACCGTGCTCGGCGGCCATCTGAAAGCAGTTTCGACCCTTGACTGTGAAAGCCCCAGAGGGTTTTCCATTTCGACAGATTACCAGAGCGCATAAGGAGGAGACATGAGCAGTTCATTCAGAGTCATCGCCAGAAGTACCGGGAGCGCTGATTACATTGCATTGCTCGGAAATATCGATGCATCTGCCGAGATGCAGCTGCAGAAACTTCCGGGCATGGTAGACAACGAGCTCGTTCACTTTGATTTCAACCAGGCCGGGAGGATAAATTCCATGGGGATTGCCCTGCTGCTCCGCTGCTTCAAGCAGATCCGCGAAGAGAAGAAGGCGAAGATAGTCCTGCGCGAACTGAACCCTACCAATACGTTACTATTCAAAATGACCGGTGTTTTTATGCTGGCAAGCCATGAAAAATAGGGACTGGAGGACGACAATGAGGATACTGTTTTTCGACATCAAAATGCCCACGTTCGGGGAGATATCCGGCATGAATGCCCTTGACGCATCTATCAACAGGTTTCGTGATCTGCGCGACGCATATCGTGATGCCAACAGGGAATACTACGGCGAGTACCTATTCTCGATAATGGATGAAAAATGACGGCAATGCATATGGATTACCCCGGAGAAAACAGGACTGTCCCCGCCTCTCTGTCGCTGAACCCGGTTGGCCTAACTCGTCAGCAGCGTCTGGATGAATCCATCGACAACTGTACCCACCTGTTTACTACATTCAAACTGACTCTCGAGAAGAGCGGCAAGGCAGGTATAGTGGCGATTCACCTCGATTACGGGGAGTTTCTGCCGGAAACGCTCATGAGTTCGGTAGCGATTCTGCTCCGCATTCTGGGGAAAAAACTGGCAGGCAGAGTCGGAGGTATGTACAAATCCGGCATGAAGGATTTTTTCCTCCTGCTTGTTCCGTCCGGAGTATACGACGACAGGCTGTTCAGGCAGGATCTCACCCTGATTCAGGCAGAACTCACACGCCTTGACGGTCATGCTCTCATGAACAGGCAGATTCTCCCCCTTGGCAGCGACCGGGATGTTTCCATCAAGGTTGAAGGGGTCTACCTTACCAACCGGATCGGAGAGAGTTCCGACAACGCGCTTTTCAGGGCGTTTCAGGAGCTTTTCGGCGCTCCGTTGCAGTCGGATAGCCGGCAGACTGTCGAATTGGCAGCTATCGAGGAGATTATCAACGATGGCTTGATCACGCCGGTCTATCAGCCGGTTGTTCACCTTCAGAGCGGAACAATCTACGGATACGAAGCGCTGAGCCGCATCAGCCTGCCCAGCATCATCCGGAACTCAGAAGAGCTGTTTGCCAAATCGGGGTCATACGGCCTTGCCTCGTCACTGGAGTTGCTCTGCAGGAAAAAAGCGCTCAACAAGGTCAGGGAACTTGCTATTCCAGGAAAGATATTTCTCAATGTCAGTCCGGCGCTCTTCCAGTCCAGCGACCACGAACGCGGCATAACCGCGACCCTGCTTGAAGAGCTGAACATTGAACGATCCAGGATTGTCTTTGAACTGACGGAGAGAACGATCATTGAAGATTATGACCTCTTCCTCCGGGGGGTAGACCACTACCGTGAACAGGGTTATTCCATAGCCATTGATGATCTCGGCTCCGGGTATGCAGGGCTGCAGAGCCTGGCCAGATTTGAACCCGAATACGTGAAGCTGGCCAGATTCCTGATCGATTCCATAGATGTCTCCAGCACCAAACAGGCGCTGGTCGAATCATTGGTCACCTTCTGCAACAAAATAGGAGCAATGGTCATAGCCGAGGGGATTGAACGTCCTGAAGAGCTGGAATATCTGCAATCTACCGGCGTTCATTTCGGGCAGGGATACCTGCTGGGGAAGCCATCGGATACAGCTGTCCTTTAAGCCTTGAATCTAGGCGACCGTATGCCGGATATCCTTACCCTTGACCATGAAGATCACCATCTCGGCCACGTTGGTTGCATGGTCGGCGATCCGCTCCAGGCATTTGGAGATGTAGGTGATCTTCATTGAACGGCTTATCGTGCTGGCGTCTTCGATCATGAAGGTCAGCAGTTCCCGCTGGATCTGCTCGTTGAGTTTATCGACGAAGCTGTCATCATGACAGACCTTGAGAGCCAGTTCGTCATCGCCTCGGACAAAGGCATCGAGTGCCTCTTTCACCATGACGCCGGCCCAGGTTGCCATTCTGGGGAGATCTATGTAGGGCTTCAGCGGCGGCTCCTCGTTCAGCTCCTTGGCTCTTTTGCCGATGTTGCGGCACTGGTCGCCGATCCGCTCAAGGTCGGTCACGATCTTGAGCGCAAGCGTAATGAAGCGGAGATCCCGCGCAGCAGGCTGCCGCAAGGCCAGAACCTCCAGACATTTTTCATCGATCAGCATCTCCAGCCGGTTGATCTCGTGGTCGTAGGCAATGACCTTGTCCGCCAGAGCGGAATCGCGTTCCACAAGGGCCTTGAGAGAGTCGTTAATCATCAGTTCGACCTTTCCTCCCATCTCCAGGAGCTTTTCCCGGATGTTGCTCAACTCGGTGTCATACTGTTTGCTGAAATGTTCTCTTTCCATTTATTGAACCTCGTGAATCGGGATCGGGGATCAGGGATCAGTAAAACCTGAACCCGTCTCCATTTCCCCGTCTTTTCATAGATTTTACAGTTCCCTGTTCACAGTTCCCCGTTCCCGCTTTTTACCCAAAACGCCCGGTAATATAATCTTCGGTCTGCTTATTCTCCGGCGTGGTAAAGATCTTCTTCGTCGGACCGCTTTCGATCATTTCCCCCATGTACATGAAGGCGGTGGAGTCGGATACTCTGGCTGCCTGCTGCATGTTGTGGGTCACGATGATGATGGTATAGCGCTCCTTGAGCTCTTCCACCAGCTCTTCGATCTTGAGGGTGGCTATGGGGTCAAGGGCCGAACAGGGCTCGTCCATAAGGATCACTTCCGGCTGCACGGCAATGGTCCTGGCGATGCAGAGCCGCTGCTGCTGCCCGCCGGAAAGATCCATGGCGCTTGTCCGCAGACGGTCCTTCACCTCATCCCAGAGTGCGACCCGCTTCAGGGACGTCTCGACGATTTCGTCCGAGTCGCTCCGCTTCATCCGGTTGTTCAGCTTGTAGCCGGCAACGACATTATCATAGATGTTCATGGCCGGGAAAGGGTTCGGTTTCTGGAACACCATGCCGATCTTTCTCCTGATGGCCACCGGATCTACGGAGCGGTCATACAGGTCGCTGCCGTCGAACATGATTTTTCCGGTGACTTTTGCCGAAGGGACAAGATCGTGCATCCGGTTTATCGAACGGAGCAGTGTCGACTTCCCGCATCCAGACGGTCCGATGATCGCTGTTACCGTATTCTCGACAAAGGCGAGAGAGACCGATTTTACCGCGTGGTTGGTCCCGAAGTGGACGTTCATATTTTCCAGTGTGACTTTCGCGTTGTTCATAATTCCTCGCAAAACGTTTGTGTAGGGCTACCTACGGGTAGCCCGGATCGGGCGAGGCATGCCTCGCCCCTACGAGTATTTCTTCTGTCTTCCCAGGAGTCTTGCGCCGAGGTTCAGGCCAAACATGATCACGACCAGGACCAGGGCGCCTGCCCAGGCAAGCTTGTGCCAATCCTCGTAAGGGGCGATGGCAAAGCTGAAGATCTGCAGGGGCAGCGCGGCGATCGGCTCGGTGAGTTTGCGGCTCCAGAACTGGTTCCCGAGGGCGGTGAAGAGCAGCGGCGCTGTTTCGCCGGCAACCCGTGCGATAGCGAGGAGTATGCCGGTGACGACCCCCTTGCCGGCGCTTTTCAGAATTACCTTCAGGCTGGTTCGCCAGAGGGGCACCCCGAGTGCCAGCGAAGCTTCACGAAGCGTTCCCGGCACCATCTTGAGCTGCTCTTCCGTGGTCCTGAGGACGATCGGGATCATGATAAGAGAGAGTGCAACAGCCCCGGCCAGGGTCGAAAAGCCCTTCATCGGGAGGACCAGCAGCGTATAGGCGACCATCCCGGTAATGATCGACGGGATTCCGGCCAGGACATCGGCACTGAAGCGGATCGCTGTGGCCAGCCGTCCTCCGCCGAATTCGGTCAGGTAGACCGCCCCCAGCACCCCTATCGGGAGACCGAGGAAGGAAGCGAGCAGTATCAGCAGGGCCGAGCCGAAGAGGCCGTTAGCCATGCCGCCGCCGCTTTCACCGGTCGGTTTGGGGATCTGGGTGAAAAAGTCGACTGACAGCGAGCTGAACCCCATTTTCAGGATATGAACGAAAATGAGACAAAGGGGTGTCAGGACGATTAACGTGGCGAGCAGCATGAAAGCTGTGGCCGCGTAACTCTTGAAGTGGCGCAGGTAAAGATTCTGCATGTTAAGCCACACCCCCTTTCTGCCCTTTGGTAACTTTCCAGATAAGAAGCCTTGCCAGGGCATTGATTATCAGGGTCACCACCAGCAGCATCAGGCCGATCTCCATAAGCGCCGATGAGTGCAGGGCATTGGTGGCTTCGGCAAACTCGTTGGCAATGACGCTCGGCATCGTATAGGCCGGTGAAAGGAGCGAGAGTGATATCTGCGGCGTGTTGCCGATTACCATGGTTACCGCCATGGTCTCGCCGATCGCTCTCCCGAGGCCGAGAATTACTCCTCCGAGAACTCCGGAACGGCCGTAGGGGAGAACTGCTATCCTGATCATCTCCCATTTAGTCGCTCCGAGCGCAACAGCAGCCTCGCGCTGGCTCTGCGGCACGGCGAGAAGCACTTCCCGGCTTATGGCCGTGATAATCGGGATGATCATGATCGCCAGAATCAGCACGCCGGCCATCATGCTCACGCCGTAAGGCGCTCCGCTGAAAAAGGGGAGAAAGCCGAGATGTTCGACAAACCAGGGTTGAATGGTTGTCTGCAGCCAGGGAGCCATAACCAGAACTCCCCATAGGCCGTAGATGACACTGGGTATCGCAGCCAGGAGTTCGATCAGGGACGCTGCCATTCCCCCGATTCTTTTCGGCGCGACCTCTGTTATGAAGAGCGCTGTCGCAACGCTTAAGGGTGTTGCCAGAAGGATCGCCAGAATCGAAGAGACGACCGAGCCGTACAGAAAGGGGAGCGAGGCAAAATCACCCTGAACCGCATCCCAGTTGCTTCCCGTAATAAAGCCCCAGCCGAATTTGGTGATTGCCGGGAGACTCTCTTTCGTCATCTCGAAGATCATCAGCCCGAGAATAAGCAGCACAGCAGCGGCAAACGAAAAGGTAAGCCATCTGAAGATACGGTCACCGTCCGCGCCACTGCGTCTTGCGCAAGATGTGTCCGCCTCGGTAGCCATAATCTTTTTCAGAACCGCCGAATCATGCTGTTGCATGGTTGTAACACTCCGCTAAGCGTAATAAAGCCTGGACAAATACAAAGATTCGTCCGGGCCGGTCATGAATATTTCTAGTTTATGGTCTTGATGGTCTTTTCCACCATCTTCAGTACACTTTCAGGGAGCGGGGCATAGAGCATCGGCGCTGCCATCTTCTGCCCTTTGTGCAGGCTCCAGTTCAGAAACTCGGCAATCTTTTTACCCTTCAGCTTGTCCTTCTGGTCCTGATAGACCAGCAGCCAGGTGAAACCGACGATCGGGTAGGCATCTTTTGCCGGCTGGTTCACGAGGGAGATCCGGTAATCGGCGGGCATATGCTTGGTTGCGGCATTTGCAGCGGCGCTTGTGCTCTGGATGGACGGCTCTACCCAGCTGCCGGCCTTGTTCTTCAGAGTTGCAAACGGAAGCTTGTTCTCGAATGCATATGCCAGTTCGACATACCCTATAGTGTACTGTGTCGTCTTGATCTGTCCGGCAACCCCTTCGTTCCCCTTGCCGCCGAGACCTACGGGCCACTTTACCGAGGCTCCCTTGCCGACTTTCTGTGCCCATTCGCCGTTCACACCCGAAAGGTAGTCGGTGAAGATGCTGGTCGTGCCGCTGCCGTCGGAGCGGTGGACGACCATGATCGCCTTGTCCGGAAGATTCACACCAGGGTTGTCGTCAGCGATCCGCTTGTCGTTCCACTTTATTATCTTGCCGAGAAAGATGTTCGCGACATCCTCGGAGTTGAGTTTGAGCCCTTTGGGTACTCCGGGAAGGTTGTAGGTAACGACAACGGCCCCCATGACGGTCGGGATGTGCAGCAGTTTGCCCGGCGCGGCTTTCAGCTCCTCATCGGAAAGGAACTTGTCGGAGGCTCCGAAATCGACGGTCTGGGCGGTGATCTGCTTGATCCCGCCGCCGCTGCCAATGGACTGGTAGTTGAATTTCACGCTGGGGTCGATCTTGGCGTATTCGCTGAACCACTTCGAGTAGAGGGGATAGGGGAAAGTAGCGCCGGCGCCGTTAATAAGCGTTTCGGCGCTTGCCAGGCCGGCTGTTGCCATAAGACAGGCAAGAGCGAATATACTAATTTTCTTGAGCATCTCTATTCTCCTTGAGTTGACTTTTATCTTGTCCCAAGGTAGCAGAGTGTTGTTACAACTGCGTTACAGCTCTGCTAAAGTTCTGCCAACTCTCACAACTCTTCCCGGACACGGCGCGGCGAGTAGCGTACTGCAATAATTCTCACGCCTGCCAGTGACAGGACCAGTGCGATCACCATCCCTATCCGCTGCCACTCCATCTCCCGGTACCAGAACGCCATGACCTCGGTAAGCACGGTCACTATGACCGTATCGATGATGTAGGTGACCTTGACTCTTCCTTCGGTGAAGTAGGCAAGGGCGGTGCGCAGAACTTCGACCATGGCGAGCACTGTCAGGGCATCGACCAGTATTTTCCTGAAAAAATCGTGAAACTCAACCTGAAGCACCAGCCTGAGATCGTAGAAGGTGAAACCGATTCCGATAAGTATAGCGCAAAAAATCGCCATGATAAGAAGCGACAGAAGCACGCGGGCGGAAGTCTCGAAAAAGCGCGTGATCTTCAGATCGTCGACGTCGGCATTGAACATGATGTCTCCTTGAAGGCCGCTGCAGCCTAAAGGCGGCAGTGGCCGGCGTCGCCCATGCCGATTCGCACGGGACTGAAAACAGGACTACTGTCATCGGTCAGTGGAGAGGCCTGGTGATGACAGGCTGTGCAGGAAAGCCCGTCCTGCTCCATACGAGTCCAGATAGTGTAGTTGGTGCTGTCGCACCAGTCGCAGTGCCAGACGTAGTAGTCGCCCATCGGCATGATTTTCATGATGATCTCCTTTATCTTTCTTGTAGTTACAGTCAGGATAACGGAGATCTGTTGCAGAAATGTTACGAATGGGGAATTTCTGGGTGAAGATTGTGGGGAAGGACCAACCCCCCTCAATCCCCCCTTGTCAGGGGGGAAGCCTTTAAGCCTCCCTTGATAAGGGGAGGTTTGGAGGGGTTAGATGCGGAAGTCTATGCAGTGATTCCGGTGTCCTCGGACTCATGGCCGCGGTGGTAGTAGTGGAGTGCGACCAGCAGCAGGGAGGCAATCATGTAGGCGAGCGAATACGATCTCGACGCGCCGAAACCGAACCTGTTCTGGACCCCGGCCGGAGTCAGTACATAGGCATGGATGACTCCGAAGAAGGAAAGCAGGGCAGCGGTTCCTGTCCAGAGCGCCGCCTTTAAGAATTCCCGCTCCACCACGAACACCATCATCGCCGAGAGGATCATGCAGGTCAGCATGAACCCCTGGCTCAGGGAGATGATGCCGTAGATGTACAGGTCGTTGCCGAATTTAGGGGCCGCTTCAAAGAGACTGACGCCGGCCTTGCGCAGGGTCGTCTCGATAAGGAGCAGCGCCCAGGCTGCGAGGGCCGGCATCAGCCCGAGCGCCACAGCCGCACTGTGCTTCCTCGGCACCTCCTGAAACGCCTGGGCAGTGATGATGAGCCCGATCCAGAGCAGGATGCCGATCATCGCTTCCAGCGGCACGACCTTCAGCACCAGGGTGACCCCGCCGATCAGGCAGAGGAGCGTGATTACTGCTCCGTTCAGGATCGAATAGCCCCACCTGGCCCCCATGGCCTTCCACCCCGGATGACCGATGTAAATCGTCGTCGGAAACGGGTTTCCCAGGCACGCTGCCACAATCGAGCCCAAACCGTTGACCAGCAGGGACGACCGGGTGCCGTACCGGTCACCGGCTGCTTCAGCGCTTTCCAGGTTCTGGAGCGAACCGATCACGTTGAACAGCGCCATCGGGAAAATGACGGAAAAGTACTTCCAACCCTGTCCGTTTGACAGAAAGGCGAGCATTTCGGGAAAAGAGGTCTGCGGCAGGTGGAGGGCGAACCGGTACGGTTCATCGAGCGGCTGGAAAAAAGGATAGCCGCACCATCTGAGAATCCATCCCATGGCCACTCCCAGGAGTACCGCGATGAAGCCGCCCGGAATACCCAAAGGCAGTTTGAGCCGGCCGCCATAGACGAAGATCACGAACAGTGCCGGGACAAGGGCTATCGCCGGCATGGCGAAGATCTGGAACACGAAACCCATGGAGATGAAGGTGATGGCGATGCCGGCGAGCGACGACAGCAGCGCGGCCCGGGGTGTATGCCTGCGGAGCCAGTCGCCGGCAAAGGCTCCGGCAATTTCCAGCACGGCACTGGCAAGGCAGGCGAACAGGCCGGCCTGCCAGGCCAGGTTCGGATCTTTCGTTTCGAAATAGATCGGGGCGATGATCAGGAAGACGAAGGCGATGAGGCTGACGGTGTTGATGCCGTACGGCAGGGCAGTGACATCGGTCCGGCCCGTCCTGATAGCCAGTTTCCGCGCCTGCCAGGCGTAAAACAGGTTGCCGAACAGGATCGACAGCGCCGCGCCCGGAAGGATCCGGCCGTACACCAGCTCCGGCGGCATGCCGCAGACGTTGCCGCAGAGCACCGCGATCAGCATCAACTGCAGCAGGTTGTCGACGAACAGTCCGAAGAAACCGTCGATATCTCCGCGTACAAACCAGCCGACTTTCATAAATAGCAGCTCCTTTAATTTCCGAGGGTTTCCGCGCTCGACCTGCCGGGCGATTTCATGCCCGGTCATAGTCCGGGCGCTGCTTCAGCTACTCGTAATGCGTCCACATCCGGATAATCTTTACTGTCTTTACGTCGTCCAAAACCTGGTAAACCAGTCGATGCTGAATATTGATCCGTCGGGAATATGCGCCTGACAGATCGCCTACAAGTTTCTCGTAAGGCGGGGGGATTTCAAAGGGATTTTGTTTAAGGATTTCCAGTAGTCGTTCGGCTTGCGGTTTCAATCCGGAGTGCGCGATCTTTTTTGCATCTTTTTGCGCCTGTTTAGTAAAAACAAGCTTCCAGCTCACCACACAAGCTCCTCGCTACACTCATCTACCGGGGTTTTAAGACCTTTCTTGATGGATTCCCGCATACCCGGTATCGACGTGAGATACAACGTTTCCTGGATGGCACGCCAATCTTCTTCCGAGATGAGAACTGCCGAATGCCGTTTGCCGACAATTTGAATCGGGTCATGGGATAAAGCGACATCATCGACAAGGTTATAAAGGGATTTTCTTGCTTCCGTAGCTGACAGTGTTGTCATTTTGCCTCACCTCCATATCGTACGTTAAATCGTACGCCAGCAGTTGTTTCAAGTCAAATTATTTCAGAGAGAACGTCGTCGCGGTTGAGCTGCGAAGTCAGCTCGTGCCGCATGTTGGGCGCTTTTTTTGTATTGATGCTACTCGTTTGAAGGAGTTATTTATCCTGGCCAAATACAATAGATTGATGCAGTAGCATACTAGCTACCATTGATACTACTGTGGTTATGACAACCCATGTGAGAGAAAAAAAGATTGTCCACGGTAGCGATAAACATACAAATCGTTGTACAAATTCTTTTTCATCATTGTTTGTCGCGTAGCATTTTTTCATTCCAGCATATGTTATACCGATTGAAACGGCGACGGTTGCGAGCTGCAAAGATGTCACTAGCATGTTGAATTTTGCGCCTGTCCTCACTGGGTCTAGCCACACAAAACGGCCAAATAGAGATACTCCTGCGACCGCAAGAAATAAATATGCAGCCTTTTCTGGAGGAGCGAGCGTACTGTTTGCCACCTGCATCTCCAACTTCTCGGGTGAGAGTAAGACCATTTTGCATCTTCCGAATTTCATGCCCAACGAATTATATTGAGCAGACGATTATTGGTATCTACGGGTAGATGCTTTCACTTATCTTTGTTCTTTGTCCCGGCATCCAATACGATATGCTTTTCCAGCTCTGTTCCCTTGAGGGCAGACAGCAGCTTATATCTTGTCGCTGGCCAGCAATATATCACGCACTCTTTGCAGCCTCCAATGAAAAAAGCTTTGACTATGGGGCTGGTGGCCGGTTCGGACACTCCTCTCGACGGTCAAGATAATCTTGTCTTTAGGGCGGCAACTGCTATACTCACGGCAGGTCTAACGTTCAAAACCATGCACGTCGATTTGTGAGCAGCTTTTTCATTATCGATGAACCTGGAGACTGTACATGTATTCAACAAGCGATTTTGAGGCCATCAAAGAGATCATCATTTCCTCTGTCCCTTCAGTGGAAAGTATCTTCCTTTTTGGCAGCTACGCCAAAGGCACGGCGCGGGAGCAGAGCGATATTGATGTCGCGATCTTGCTGAAAGATGATCTTGGCTGGCGCGAGCGGAACAGCATTTTGAACCGTCTGTACGGTGCTACAGCAAAAATCGGTTACAACGTTGACTTCCTGCTCAAGCGTGCCGACAAATTCCGTGAAGACAGCAATCTGCCGACAATGTCGCGGGTTATTCAGCGCGAAGGGAGGCTGCTGTGGACCCGATTGGAGTAAGAAAAGAGAGTTAACTGATAAAAGGCACGTGGCTTTGGCTACGTGCCTTTTTTATTTGGGCTGGCTATTTAGACGTGAAAATCATATTCACGAGCTGACCAGCAAGTTCTTGCCCCTTCTTCAAAGTAAAAAGGGGCAGGCTGCTTTAACGTCAAAGCAGCCTGCCCCCATCTTTGGACTACCAAACTGCAGGAATTATGACAGGGTAGCTACGGATCGACCTTGTAGCGGGAGATCATGCCGGCCTTGATGTGGTCATTGACATGGCAATGGAACAGCCAGGTTCCGATGTTGTCCGGCACCATATCGGCCATCACCATCTGGGCCGGCAGAATGTCGACGACGTCGGTCCGCATCCCCCCCATGGTGAGCAGGGTATTGCCGTGCCAGTGCGGTGTGTGGAGGTCGACCTCGGTCCCCATGGACATCAGGTACCAGCGCACATTTTCCCCCTTTTTCATGGTCATGGCGGAGAGAGGCAGGTTGCCGTAGATGTAACCGTTCATGGTGTGCTTCAGGTTCGGCTCCGGATTGAAACCGACCCCCAGGACGACCGCGTCGATGTCCGCCTGGGCGAGCTTGGCGGAGAGAAGATTGTCGTTGAAGTGGAAACTGTCGTTCTCGTCGAAGACCTTGAACAGCACCACGAACTCCCGGTCGATCCCCTTCGCCCCGACCGGCTTCATTGCTCCCTTCTGGTAGACGATCATCGGCCCGATCAGGCCGGTGTTCTCATCCTGGGGCTCGTTCACATGGGAATGGTACATCCACATGACCGACGTGCCGTCCGCCGGGCCCGGTCCGGCCCGCTCGGGTACTTCCCAGGTGTAGATGAAGCTGCTGCCGGGCGCGACGCTGTTGCCTTGGGCAAAATCGCTGGGGGCGCCGCTCACGTAGGCCGCCCCCTCGCTCGGCTTGTCATAGAAAACGCCGTGGGGATGCACGGTGTAACTGCGTCCCGTGTTGGTCTTGTTCTTGAAAACGACCTTGATGGTGTCCCCCACCTCGGCCCGGATGACCGGTCCCAGGGAACCCAAATGCTGCCACTCGGACGCAGCCGGCTTTTTGGTGGTGAAGGTGGCGTCGGTGTATTCCACGTAGAGGGTTTTCCTGTACCTGGTCCCGATCTGCACCGCCGCCGGATCGGCGGTAAAGTCGAGCGGATTGGTGGCCGACGAGGCATTGTCGAAGGCGATGCGCCGGCTCATGATCGGAACCTCCGGCTCCTCGGCGGCCAACGCCCCGGTATAGTTGGCGAAGGGGGTGCCGCTGATCTGGTTCTTTCCGCTCGGGGCGAAGTCCCAGGTCACATCTTCTGCAGCAATGAAAAAGGTCCGGGTTACGCCGGGAGCGGGGGTGCTGCTGTTCTTGCTGCCGCACCCGGCCAGCGAGCCGGCCAGGAGCAAAAGACCTACGGCCAGTAAGCGCTTCAATGTTCGTATCATGCCGATTTCCTCCAAGTTCTGTTTTAATTTATAACCATGAATCAGGCATCATTAGCACGGAATGTGCCATATCGCTTTAACAATGTATCTCGCTGGAATTTCAAGTGGTTATCGATTTTGATGCCGGTGACGGCAGAAGGGATACCTGTCGCAAAAATTTCAACTTTATTAAAATATTGCAGAAACAGACAGGAATAAGGAGGCTTACAGGGACTGTGTAAGTTTGATCATCTCAGTCAATCAGGACCATCCCGGGATAAGCGCCGACCTGACCCGCATCGCCCGCATCATCCCGGATGGCGTCCCGGATTACGACAGAAGCTTAACCAGGGCGGTCGGGTGCAGGGGCAACCCCATGAGTCCGGCCATTCCCATGAGCAACCCGAAACCGGCAAAGAGCCAGGCAAGCGCAAGAAGCTTGCGTTTCCCGGTAAGGGCCGTGATCGCCAGCATGGCCAGGGAAATGGAGAGAGTGGCGTCGGACAGGTCGAACTGATCGTCCCGGAAATTCAGATCGTCGTACTGCTTTTCAAACCCCTTGGCCTTTTTCATCAATGCATCTTCCTCTTTCTGGTACCGGGCAATGGCATCCTGATACCCTTTCTGCTGGGATAACAGCACCGAGCTTCCCTGCCCCTGCGCCAGCACCTGCAGAGCCTGCACCTGGTTCACTCCCAGCTCGGCCATATGGTGCTTAAGTTTTTTCGACTGGTATTCGTTCCAGGTGTCAACCGCGTCGGACTTTACCTGCAGCATGTTCTGGACGATATTGTCGTCCTTAACCTTGGTAATGGCCATGAAAACTGCAATGACGGCCACAGTTATAGCCACCCAGTTGTTGAGCCGGTTCTTGGCCTCAGACAGATCAAGTCTTTCCTGAAGATCACTCGTCTCACTCACTGTAAGTTTCTCCTTCATATGTGTTTTGAGTACATAACGGCTTCGAGGATGTGCGGGGCATCGCAGTTTACGGCATCCGTCACCAACCCCTTGTTAGACCTTTACTTCTCCTGGGGCTTAGCTCGACGCTGTTGGCAGCAATATATCATGCACTCTTTGCCGGCTCCAATTAAAATAAAGTCGGGAATTAGGTAATGAAGCGGCAAGTATGATTCGGCGCGGAATAGAAAAAGGCATGTCACCTCTGCGACATGCCTTTTTCTATTCTTTTGATGTGAACTGCCGGATAGCGGTTAATCATCCCTTCTTCAAGGTGAAACTGAAGGTAGCTCCGGGGCCGTCGGCATTGTTTTCCGCCCGGACCGTTCCACCATGGAGCTGAACGATATGCTTCACTATGGCCAGTCCGAGCCCTGTTCCCCCCTCCTTGCGGCTTCTGCCCGAGTCGACCCGGTAGAAACGCTCGAAAAGCCTCGGAATGCTGGCAGCGGGGATGCCCGGACCGGTGTCCCGGACCGAGATGCGGATGAAATCGTCCTCTTCAACTGCCTGGATAGAGACACTCCCCCCTTCCGAGGAGTACTTGACGGCATTGTCCAGCAGGTTGACCAGCACCTGTTCGAGTCTGCCCTGATCGGCCATGACAGGAGATAGGTTGCTCAGCTCGGATGTTTTTATGGCGATTCTCTTGGCGTCCGCCTTGCCCTGCAGGAGATTGCAGACCTTGCGGACCGTGCCTTCGACCGGGATCGGATTCATCCGGAACGAAAAGTCGGGCGACTCCATTTCGGACAGGCTCAGCAGGTCGTTCAGCAGCGCTGCCAGCCTTTCGGAGTGGCTGAGGATGATCTTTACGAATTCGACGGCTTTCTTCGGATCTTCGGCAATCAGGTCATCGAGCAGTGTCTCGGAATAGCCTTTGATAACAGTTACCGGCGTCCGGAGTTCGTGGGAGACATTGGCGACAAAATCCCTCCGGATGTTTTCGAGCCGCTTCAGATCGGTGACATCGTGAAACACCGCCACCACCCCTTGCATCTCGCCTTCATCCAGCAGCGGCACCCAGTGGGCACTGAGGAACCGTTCCTCAGGGGTCCGGACCGTCATCTCGTTCTGCAGTTGCAGTCTGTCGCGACTGACATGATTGTAGGACTCAAGCAGCGCGGGATGCCGCGAAATATGGCTCAGGGGGCTGCCGATCAGTCCTTCGTATACCTTGAACAGGCGGCAGAAGGCGGGATTGACCAGTGTTATCCTCCCCTCCCGGTCGGTAACCATCAAGCCCTCGCCCATTCCTGAGAGGATCGCATCCAGTCGGTTGCGCTCGGAGGTCAGCCGTGAGAGCTGTTCATCGAGCCTGGAGGCCATATCATTCATTATTCCGGCCAGGTCGCCCAGCTCGTCGTGCCACACTGCAGGCAGGCGCCGACTGAAATTTCCCCGGCCTATCTCGGCGGCGGTTGCAGCAACCTGCTGCAAGGGGCGTGATGTGAGGCGGGAAAGAATATAACTGAAGATCAGGGTAAGGAGGAACGCTACCAGCAAGGCGCTTCCGAGAGTCTTGTGAAGTCCGCTGCGGAGGGTTTGAATGGAGGAGAGCGGGAGGGCCAGACGGACAATGCCTGAGACCTGACCGTCTTTGCCGAAGGTGGCAGCGGTGTAGAGCATTTCATGCCTGACTGTGGCCGAGTAGCGGACTGCTCTGCCTGTGCCGCTCTTCAGGGCTTCCTGAACCTCAGGCCGGTCCAGATGATTTTCGACCTCCCTGAGCTTTTCCGGCTTTACCTCCGAATCGCCCGCGACGGTTCCGTCGGCAGAAATTATCGTCACCCGGGCGGTAAGGGTTTCGCCCAGTTTTGCGGCCAAAGGCGGGGCATCGTGCTGCAGGGTGTTCAGCTCGCGGCTCAGCATCAAGGCGGCAAGCCTGGTCTGGCTGAGCATATGTTCGTTAAGGGAGGAGACGACGGAGCTCTGCAGGGTGCTGTTCAGGTAAAAATACGCAGAGCCGGCCATGACGAGGAGGATCAAAAGGTAGGAGAGCATCAGCTTGAAGCGGAAAGTGATTCTCATCTGCTCTCCATTTTGTAGCCGAAGCCGCGCACGGTGATTATCATGTCGCCGGCTGCGCCGAGTTTCCCCCGCAAGCGGGTGATGTGAGTATCCACGGTTCTGGTGTCGGCATCGCTGCTGTAACCCCAGACATCCTGCAGGAGGCGTTCGCGACTCTGGACTCTGCCGGGACGCTCGGCAAGCGTGCACAGCAGCTTGTATTCGGTCGAGGTAAGGATTATCTCTTCGTCGGTTACCGTTACCCTGTGTCGCGAAGGATCGATGGCCAGATCCCCGAGAACAAGGCACTTTTCAACCTTGACGTCAGGCGTTGAACGCCGCAGGATCGCCTTGATCCTGAGCAGCAGTTCCCTGGATGAAAACGGCTTTACCAGATAATCGTCGGCACCGACCTCGAAGCCTACCACCCGGTCGATCTCCTCGCCTTTGGCTGTCACCATGATGATCGGAATTGCCGCGGTGCTCTCCTGCTTGCGCAGCAGTCTGCAGACCTCGGTGCCGCTGATCTCCGGGAGCATCAGATCCAGGATCACCATGTCGGGAAGTTCGGCAGTTACCCGTTCCATCCCGGTCCTGCCGTCCAGGGCTATGATCGTCTGCCACCCCTCTTTTCCGAGATTGAAAGCGAGCAGTTCGGCAAGATCACGTTCGTCTTCGATGATGACTATCTTCATGGATTATCCGACCTCATTATTGAAGATTAGCAGAGAATTGTTACAGTTGTGTAAACTATGTGAAAAAATTGGGAAAACTGCCTCTGCATCTCGGCTCCAGACTGCATGGCTCCGGTCACTGAATCTGTGGCGGTGAGCCGTATCGAACGGGAACGGCCGGGGCTTCAGGGGGTGACATTGCCATAGTTATGTTCGATCCATAGGGCCAGCCGCTGAAACACTGCCTATGGTGCTGAAGCAAAGGCGTTGCAGTGAGATATGGCTTGCCGACACCGATTCAAGGCAATGACTCTTTGCACGAATCATTGACATGGCCGTTCTCAATGGTTAGATTCTTATCAAACATAACAAAAGGGGCATCAATTGGCACAGCAGGACTATTACGAAATACTCGGGCTGAAAAAAGGGGCTTCGCCTGAGGAGATAAAAAAGGCTTTCCGGAAGCTGGCAGTAAAGTTCCATCCGGACAAGAACCCCGGTGACAAGAAGGCAGAAGATCGCTTCAAGGAGATAAACGAAGCTTATGCCGTACTGTCGGATCCCGAAAAGAAAAGCCAGTACGACCAGTTCGGCTCTACAGGGTTTCATCAGCGTTACTCGCAGGAGGACATCTTCCGCGGGTTCAATGCCAACGATATCTTCCGGGAGTTCAATCTCGGTTCAGACGATGTTTTCTCCAGGATCTTCGGCGGAGGGGGCGGCTTCCGGCAAGGTGGCGGCCGCAACATGACCCGCAAGGGGCAGGACTTCGAGATGGAATTTCCCCTGAGCTTCCTGGAAGCCTTCACGGGTGGGGAGAAGCGGGTCTCTTTCAGCAGGGAGGGTCGAAACGAAGAGGTTTCGGTGAAAATCCCTGCCGGAATCGACAGTGGTGCCCGCCTCCGTCTGGCGGGAAAAGGGGGCGCAGGGATCGGTGGCGGGCCGAACGGGGATCTTTACCTCGACATAGTAGTCAGGCCGGATCAGAAGTACCGCCGGGAAGGGAACGACATCATCATGCCGGAGCAGGTCCCTTTCAGCCAGGCCTGTCTTGGCGGGTCACTCGATATTGCCACCCTTGACGGGACAAAAAGGATAAAGACGCCGGCCGGAATACAGCCCAAGACCAAGATACGGCTTAAAGGTCTCGGTTTTCCGCAGCCGGGCAGTAGCGTAAGAGGTGATTTTTACGTCGAGATCGAGGTTGTCGTTCCGCAGTCCCTTTCTGCACAACAGAAGGAACTTGTCGAAAGCCTCGGGAAAGAAGGACTGTAGCAGGCTGTTGCCGGATTGCTACTGTTTTATCTCCACCGTAGCCCCTTTTCTGAGCTCTTCGGACCACTGCTTGAAGCGCTCTTCGGATTTTCTTCGGTAAAGAATCTCTTCAATAGAAGCTTTGACAGAATCAAGCGGCTTCAACCTGCCAGCGTTCTTCTCTTCAAGCTTAATGATATGAAAACCGGTTGGTGTGGTGATTATTTCGCTGATCTCGCCAGGGTTCATTTTCAGGAGCGTGCTCTCTATTTCGGGGAGCATATCCCCTTTTTTGAACGTCCCGAGATTCCCGCCATCTTTGGCAGCACCCGGGTCGTCCGAGTATTTTTTCGCTAGTCCTGTGAAGTCGCTGTTACTTTTTGCCTCTGCGATGACGTCGGCGGCTTTCGCCTTGACCTTTTTTATCTCATCATTCGCGGCATTCTTGCTGATTTTCAGGAAAATATGCCGGGCGCGGTACGTAGCCTCTTCAGTATAGAGGGCCGAGTTTGACTCATAATACTCGCGAATCTCGCGTTCGCTGACCTGAATCTTTGCCTTTACCTCCTGGCTCATCAGCCGGAGGCGTTCCAACTGCTCTTTCAACTGTGCCTTGTACTGGTCGAAGGTAATATTCTGGGCAAGGAGGGCCGCGACCAGCGCTTCCTGACTCATCTTGTTCTGGCGTTTTATCTCCTCGATAGACTGGCGGAGCTCATCCGCTGATATGACAATATTAAGCTCCTTGATCTTCTGCCTTACGAGCGTCTTGTCGACCAAAGAGTTGAGCACGTCGCTGCGGAGTTTCTTTGCGGCTTCGGCAGAGAGGGGCCCTTCCCTTTTTTCGACATCCTTTGCTACCATGGCATATTCACTGTTAAGTTCGCGGATGGTAATTATTTCATCATTGACGACCGCAGCGATGCCGCTGAGAACCTCAGCGCCGGCAGTCGAGGCAATGAAGAGGGCGACAGCAAGCAAGAGTGTAGCGATTGTGTTGCGCATGGAACTATCCTTTTATTGACCGGCGTATATAAAGTTAAGGCCGGGAATCCCGGCCTTTTGCAAATGAAGAATTAACCGCAGGCAGGTCTCATTGACCGGAAAGCTTGAAAAGACTTTCCGCCTTGTAAAATGAGGCATCCGGAGCAAGAGCAGATGAGGGGTACAACTCAAGGAAGCGGCTGAATAATGACAGGGCTTTTTTATACTCTTCTTTTCGATAGGCATTGATAGCTGCTGCGTAGGATTCCTGCTCTTCCTTGCTGTTCAGCTGCTCGACCGGCAGCTGTTTCTTTTGTTTCACGTCGTCAGGACTCTTGAGATGCTTCTTGTCAGCGGGTGCAGCAGCTTTGGCAGTTTTCGCACCAGCAGGTTTAGATTTGACCGCAGTGGTTTTTTTAGCCGGCGCTGAGATCTTTTCCACGGTGTCGGAGGTTTTGACAACTGCGCCCTTTTTGCTGACCGGCACGAGCAACTCTTTGCCGGCAATAATGAGGTCAGGATTTTGAATATCGTTAAACAGGAGAATCTGGGGGAAGTAGGAACCCCTGCCGCTGAAGTTTCTGGAAATCTTATACAGCGTATCACCGGGTTTGATGGTGATCCGGCGAACCAGCACCCCCTTGCCCCGTTCAGGAAGTAGTTGTTCTCCTTCCTGTACAGTGGGGGAAAAGAGTTGATACTCCGAACTTTCCGCGACCACCGGAAGGAGACTGGCCAGAGACAGGAAAATTATCAAACTGAGTGAATTTGCCATATCAGTAACTGTTACCCGCCTGGTCCTGGTATTTGATCATGTTCTTGAGTGCCAGAGAGGTTCCGAATGCTGTGCCGGGTTTTATCCGGTACGAGACACTGATTTTTCGCTTTTCACCTGATCCCAGCTCGTCAAATTTCCAGGAATACTCCCCGTCGTTCTTCCCGGCGACAACCGGATCGGCGGCAACCAGCTCAAGCTGATCAGGAAGGCTGCTCCGGATGTCAACCATCTTGGCCATGCTGCTGCCGACATTTACGCACGACAGTTCGAAGGAGCTGACTTCACCGGGCCGTATCTTCCCCCCCTTTCCCGCCACGGTAAGATTCAGTACCGGCCTTGAATAGACGAGAACCGGATTTGCCGATGCTTTTTTGGAGGGGTCACTCTGTGACTCAAGGGTAATTGACAGGGGGACTGTTACGCCATCCTTTTCGGAAGCTGAAGTTGTAATCTCAAGGATGAGGTTGGCTACTTCTTTTGGTGCTAGCGGGCCCACATGGCTGACAATAGGCTCGCCGCTCTGCCTGACACCGTCACGGTTCAGGTCCAGATAAAAAGAGTGGCTCGGACTGCCCGCAGGCAGCGGCTTGATTACAAAATCATCGCGCACATTGCCGGTATTGGTCACGGACAGCAGAACCGAGACGGTCTGGCCCGGCCCGGCAACTATCTTTTCAGCGTTTGCCTGCACTGTAAAGCTGCTGACAGGCTTGACCACGACTGCTGCAGAAACGAATTTATCGGTCCGGTTCAAGGAAGTATTAACAATGTCGGCGTGAAGGAACAGTTCCTCCCTGGCCAGGGCAGATTCTTTCAACTGCATGGTGAAAGCTATCTCTCGGCTTTCGCCCGGAGCAAGCTGCACTCCGTTCAAGACAAGCATGTTGCTCCCTTCGGGTTTGAATCCAGCTGAAGTTGCATCAACCGGTTCATACTGTGGAGGGAAAGCCAGGTGAAGCGATACCTCTTTTGCCGCAGCAGAGCCCACATTCAATAACACCAGCTTGTAGGGTATACGCTCTCCCGGGTTGACCTGAGTCACATCACTTTTTATGACGGCTCTGAGAATCGGAGCCTTTGCAATCAGTTTTATCGGCCGGGACTGAGATATCAAACCATCCGCCTCGGAGAGGACTTTAACCGGAAAGAGTTTCCTTTCCCCATCAATAGACATGGTGGGTATCTCGAACTGGATCATTCCGTTAAACCGCTCACCCGGCAACAGCTGAGGAGTTCTGGCAATGGGCTTGTCAGGTGCTGCCGAGGCGACAAAGCGGGTCATGTACTCTTTCGGGAGACCGGAATCGAAGATGAAGGTGTCAGATGAGTTGCCGCGATTGACAACTTCAAAGGGAACGGAAAAGCGTTTGCCTACTTCAACCGTCTGCTGCTCTGCAGCAAGAGTGAACTCCACAACCGCGAGTCGGTCAACTTCAACGGAAAGCACGCTGGTGTTTTCATTAGCCTGTACTGTGGCAGCTGTTTTAGCGGTCATTACTGCCGGATAATCGATGCCAAGTTCCTTCAGGCGCCTGGTGGCGTTCAGGGCTGCCTGCGATCCGGGATAATTGTCCACAACTGACTTGTATTCCGATATCGCCTGGTTCCGCAAGGATTGCGACGCTTCAAGGTCTTTCTGCTTTGCCGAAGCAACAACTGCTTTGCGCTCAGCCTCTGCCTTCTCAAGAGCGACCTTTTCGGAAGCCTTGCGATCGGCTTCGGCCTTTGCCGCCGCTACCCGCTCAAGTTCGGCTTTCTCGCCGGCTGCTTTCCCGGCAGCAAGCCGGTCAGCTTCAGCCTTTTCCAGAGCGATCTTCTCGGAAGCCTTGGAGTCAGCTTCGATCTTTGCCGCTGCTACCCGCTCAAGTTCGGCTTTCTCGCTGGCTGCTTTCCCGGCAGCAAGCCGGTCAGCTTCAGCCTTTTCCAGAGCGACCTTCTCGGAAGTCTTGCGATCGGCTTCGGTCTTTGCCGCTGCTACCCGGTCAAGTTCGGCTTTCTCGCTGGCAGCTTTCCCGGCAGCAAGCCGGTCAGCTTCAGCCTTTTCCAGAGCGATCTTCTCGGAAGCCTTGCGGTCAGCTTCGGCCTTTGCCGCCGCCACCCGCTCAAGTTCGGCTTTCTCACTGGCTGCTTTTTCGGCAGCAAGCCGGGCTGTTTCATCCTGCGGTGAGGCCGGCTGTTTTTCGGCGCCACTTTCACCCTGAGCAACAATACCTGCAACTGGAGCAGCAACAGCCTTTGCGGCCTGTTGTCCGGCAACAGGCTCCTCCCCTCGCTGGTATTTAGCCGCCAGTTCCGTCAGCTCGTCTTCGACAGTTCCTTTCAAGGGGCTGTCCGGGTACTCCTTGAAGAATTGAGCCATGTACCTGCCTGCTTCCTTCTGGTTTCCAGCTTTGAAATAAGAGCGTGACAGCCACAAAATAGCCATGTCACGCAGGGAGGTGTCAGGATATTTGTCCAGTACGCTGGACAGATTCTCTATTGCCGTCTGGTAATCCCTTTTAAGGTAGGCATTGAAGCCTGCTATGAATATCTGGGAATCCTTGGTATCAACGGAATAAGCCGGACTGGCAAAAAGCAGGGCAATCAGGAAAACCCCGAGCAGGGTCTTGGATGAGGCTAGGCGAAAATATCTAGAAAAAACCACTGATTACACCTCTCCTGACAGTCTTCGGAAGAATACAAAAAACTTTTTGGAAAAGTACCATTTTACTGCCCGGATTGTCAACGCTGAAAGGGCTAAAAACAACAGCAAACGTTTTCCTGAGGGGCGGTCACGTTTCCGGAAATGTTCAAAGAGAACAATTCGGCTCATCAGGATTTCTATAGAAGTGCAGGATCTGAAAATAAGGGATGAAAGATGTGTGAATAGTTGACTGTCCGGTACCGGTTGCAGTGAAAGGCCTCAGCCGGGTGCTGTAAACTTGATTCGGCTTATCTGGTCACGGGTGGCAGCTTGATTTCGATTGCCGCTCCTTTGCGCAACTCTTGCAGCCACTGGCTAAAACGCTCCTCTGATTTTTTCCGGTAAAGCAGATCATTTATCTGTCCTCTAACGTCTTCGAACGGTTTTGCGAGTCCGGGTCTTTTCTCTTCAAGTTTTATAATATAATATCCGGTAGGCGTGCCGATCATCTCCACTTCGCCCAGTTTCATCGTAAGAACAATTTTTTCTATATCAGCAAGCATCTCACCTTTTTTGAAAAAACCAAGATCGCCGCCATCCTTTTGAACATTGGCATCATCCGAGTACTTCTTCGCAAGTTCGGTAAAATCTCCTCCTTTTTTTGCCGCTGCCATAACTTTTTCAAGCTTGGTGATGACTTTTCTTATCTCGTCAATTGTTGCTTCTTTGTTCAGTTGCAGAAAAATAGCCCTGGCACGGTACGCGTCCTCATTGCTGAAGCTTGACAGATTGGCATCATAGTATTCCCTGACCTCTTTATCGCTTACCTGAACTTTCGATTTGACTTCCTGGCTCATCAGTCTGAGGCGTTCCAGCTGATCTTTCATCTGTTGCTTGTACTGGTCGAAGGTCATCCCCTGGGTTAACAGGGCTGAAACCAGTGCTTCCTGGCTGAGCCGGTTCTGTCTCTTTATCTCTTCGATCGACTGCCGAACCTCTTCCTCCGATATGACAATATTCAGTTCCTTGATCTTTTGCCGTACGAGAGCTCTGTCGACCAGAGAGTCAAGAATATTGGTGCGAAGCTTGTCCGCTTTTTCAACAGAAAGAGGCCCCTCCTTCTTTTCTACATCCTTTGCTGCCAGGTCGTACTCACGGCTAAGCTCGCGAATAGTTATTATCTCGTCGTTTACGACTGCCGCAATTCCGCTTATCACTTCTGCAGAGGAGAGTGCGGCAGAAAAGAGGGTGCAGGCAACGAGTATGGAGAGAGTAAGACTTCTCATGAAAAGGCCCTTTATGAATAAAGGCCGGGGGGTGCCCGGCCTTTATCGAAACTACTTTTTCGGCTCCTGAGCCTTTGGCGCCGCGGTCGGGGCCGGGGGCTGCGCGGGGACAACCTTCGCCTCGCCCTTCGGCTCGGCCGGCGTTCCGCCAAGTCCTTTAAGGACATCTTCCTTTATGGTGAACTTTCCGCTTTTCTTTAGATCGTCCTTGAGCTTCTGGAACACCTCCTGCTGTTTGCCGGGCAGGATTGCCGTCTTGATCTGATCCTTGACCTCTTCAAAGGTTCTCTGCCCGGCAGCACGCTTTCCGGTCAGTTTGATGATGTGATAGCCGAATTTCGTCTTTACAATTCCGGAAGTCTCGCCCTCTTTCATTGCAAAAGCTACCTTTTCAAATTCTGGAATCATGGACCCTTTGCTGAACCAGCCGAGGTCTCCACCTTTTGCAGCGGCGCCGTCAGTAGAAAGTTTCTTGGCAAGCTCTTCGAAGTTCCCGCCGCCTTTCAGCTGTGCAAGGACGTCGTTAGCCTCTTTTTCGGATTTCACAAGAATGTGGCTCGCCTTAACCTGATCAGCGGTTTTGAACTTGTCCTTGTTCTGGTCATAGAATTTCTTCATTTCGTCATCGCTGACCTTGGACTGCTCCTCGACCTTCTTTTTCAGGTAAGCCTCTACGACAAGGCGTTTTCTGAGCTCATCCAGCTTCTCTTTCACTGCCGGAGTGTTTTCAATGCCGTCCTTTGCTGCATCCTGAAGGATCAGCTCGCGGATGATCATCGTCTCCAGCATCTCCTTCTTACCGTCTGCGGAGTCAGCCATCGGCTTGAGATAAGGCGGGAGGCTCTCTATCTCTTTTTTGAAAGAGTCAACGGTTATGTTTGTGCCTGAAACCTCCGCAAGGACAGCTCCAGTCGGCTTAGCCTCATTTTTTGCAGCAGCATCCTTCTTCCCGTTGCAGCCGAAAAGAGCAAGCATACATACGGCAGCGAGCGCCGATTTCAATACAGACTGTCTGATCACTGTAAACTCCTTGAATAATGTCGATAAAATCCTTTGGAGGCTATCATACACCCCCCAGTTTTTTCAAGAGATTTCTGGATTCGGCCAGCACTCCGTCAAAGGAGGTATCTGATATTTCGGCAATGAGCCTGAAATCCGGGGTGAACTGGAACTTCCTCGGCTGACTTTTTATAAGCCCGATGATCAGATCCGGGGAGACCGGGGTCTTTTCGTGGAACGAGAAAGTCAGTCTCTTGCCGTCGAATTCGGCTTCACGAACCAAGTACTTCTTGAAGAGGAGCCGCAGCTTCATGAGCTCCAGCAGATATTCGACAGAAAGCGGAGGTTTGCCGTATCTGTCGACCAGTTCCGACTGTATCTCGGACACCTCTTCTTCGGAGATGATCTGAGTGAGCTTTTTGTAGAGCACGAGCCGCTGATTCGAATCCTTGACGTAATCCTCCGGAATAAAGGCCGGGATCCGCAGCTTGATCTCGGGCTCCACCTTCTCTGAAAAGTCCTCTCCCTTGAGACGCTGGATTGTCTCTTCCAGAAGCTCGGTAAAGAGTTCGAAACCTACTGCCGCGATCTGTCCGGACTGTTTTGCCCCCAGGATATCGCCGGCTCCGCGGATCTCCAGATCGTGTGTCGCTATTCTGAAGCCCGCGCCCAGTTCCGATATATCCTGCAGGATCTTCAGCCGCTCCCGTGAATCGGGAGCGATCGCCCCCTCCGCCGGAATCAGGAAGTAGGCGAAGGCACGGACCTTCGACCGGCCGACCCGGCCTCTGAGCTGATACAGCTGGGCAAGCCCGAAAGCATCGGCGCGGTTCACTATCAGGGTGTTTGCCGTCGGGATATCGAGCCCGGATTCGATGATCGTCGTGCAGAGGAGGAGATTTGTCCCGCCATGCATGAAGCCGAGCATGACCTTTTCCAGTTCCCCTTCTTTCATCTGCCCGTGAGCCACGGCAATTTTCGCTTCCGGGACGATCATTGCCAGGTGTTCTGCCATGACGCCGATCGACTGAACCCGGTTATGCACGAAAAAGACCTGTCCCCCACGCCGAAGCTCCCGCATTACGGCCTCGCGGATCAGTTCCTCGTTAAACCTTGCCACGATCGTCTTGATGGAAAGCCGGTCAACCGGCGGTGTGTCAATGATCGAGAGGTCCCGTATCCCCATCATCGACATATACAGGGTCCGGGGGATAGGTGTCGCGGTGAGCGTCATGATGTCGACGGTGGCGCGGAACTTCTTCAGCCGCTCTTTGTGCACGACCCCGAAACGCTGCTCTTCGTCCACTATGAGAAGACCCAGGTCACGGAACTTGACATCCTTCTGCAGCATCCGGTGCGTGCCGATAATGACATCGACCTTTCCGGCATCGAGATCGGCCAGGATGACCTTCTGCTCTTTTGCGCTTCGGAAGCGGGAAAGCATCTCGACTTTGACCGGATAATCCTTGAACCGCTCTTTGAATGACTCCAGATGCTGTTGGGCAAGGATGGTGGTCGGCACCAGCACGGCAACCTGTTTTCCGTCCATGACCGACTTGAACGCTCCTCTGATGGCGACCTCGGTCTTGCCGTACCCGACATCTCCGCAGATGAGCCGGTCCATCGGGCGCTCGTTCATCATGTCCTGCAGCACGTCGTCTATGGCAGAGAGCTGATCAGGTGTCTCGTCCCAGGCAAAAGAGGCCTCGAATTCCCGGTAGAGATCGTCAGGCGGGGAGAAGACAAACCCTTTCTGCACCTGCCGGGAGGCATAGATCTCCAGTAGTTCGACAGCCATCTCTTCGACCGCTTCCCGTGCCTTGGCTTTGGCCTTGTCCCAGGCCGCGCCTCCGAGCCGGTCGACCCTCGGTTCGAGCCCTTCGGCACCGACATAGCGCTGCACGAGCGCCATCCGGTCCACCGGCAGATAGAGTTTGTCGCCGCCGGCATACTCGAGCAGGAGGAAGTCGCCTGCCACCCCGGAGAGCTCGATGTGCTCAAGCCCCCTGTAAAGCCCGACACCGAAGTCGAGATGGACCATGTGATCGCCCGGTTTCAGCTCAGCCAATGAAGTGAGGATCTGCTTCTTCTTCATCTCGGAGACGCCGCGCCGCCGGATCCGCTTGCCGAAGAGCTCCTCCTCGGTGACCACCACGATTCCTGCAGAGGCCAGCCGGAAGCCTCGCGACAGCTCGCCCACAAGGAGCGATATTCCGCCATCCCTTCTGAACAGCTCTGCCGCGAACGTACGCTCCGAAACTCGCAGCGGCAGATCGTAATGTTCGAGGAGCGAGACCAGACGCTCCGCCTGCCCCCTTTGATGGCAGGGGATGAAGATCCTTGTCTCCTCTTTCAGCCACCCGGAAAGTCTTTCGGCAAAGGGCTTCATGACGCCTTCGCCGTCCGGGGTCACCAGCAGCTTAAGGTCGCTGTTCTGCTCGATTGCGAAATTGAAATTTTCCCCTGAATCCAGCGTCAGCAGCTCCAGCTTCGGCAACCGGATCTGGCGTCCCGGGAAATTTTCCGGAACTCCGGCATTTCCCGTGATGAACTGCTCAGACGCTTCGCAGATGATCATCTCCCGCTCAAGGGCGCTGTTACGGCGGGTCTCGATATCGCAAAGCCACTCTTCGCGGCCTGCGGAGAGTGCTTCAGGATCGACAAGGAGTGTGATCGCCTCGCTGCCGGCATAATCGAAGAGGGTTTCCAGCGGCCCGTGAAAAAGCGGGAGGAGATTTTCGATGCCAGGGGGATAGATAGAGGCGCCCAGCTGTTCGACCAGCTCTCTGCGGCGAGGGACAGGTATGTCGATGTCATCGCAGTGACGCTTCAACCGCCCGGTGAACTCCTTCATGACTTCAGGCGCAAGGATCACCTCCCTGGACGGCAGCAGCACAAGCTCTTCCATGGGGAGAAGTGAGCGTTGTGTCAGGGGGTCGAAGGTTCTGATCGTCTCCACAAAATCCCCGAAAAACTCGATCCGGACAGGGTGCGGGAGGTTGGGCGGGAAAATGTCCAGGATACCGCCCCGGGCGGCAAATCCGCCCCGATCCTCTACCAGCGGCACCGGAGAGTAGCCCAGCTTGATCAGCTTCTCCAGCAGTTCGTCGCGCGGCACCTCTTCCCCGGCTACCAGGTACTGGGAGAGATCGCCGAGCGTTTTCCGGGGGAGTATTTTCTGGACGATCGCGGCATAAGGCGCAACCACGACCTTGGTCTGCCCGCTCATCAGTCGGAACATCGTGTTCAATCGTTCGCCGGTGATATTGCTATGGGGAGAGGCGGCTTCAAGAGGGGTTACGTCCCAGGCCGGGAAAAGGAGGATTTCATCCGGGTTTTCGGCATAGAAGAGCAGTTCCCGGAACAGCTCTTCAGCTGTATCGCTGTCGGCAGTGACGGCAAGAAAAAGCTCCGGGGTCTCCTTCAGCAGACGGGTCAGAAGGAACGATCCCGATGAGCCGGTCAGTCCGGTCAGGGTGATCTTTTTTGCATCATTTTTCAGGCCGGTGGCGATTTCCGCAAGCTGTTTATCAAAATCGGTCAACGTCAAAACTCCTGGATAGCTTCGAGCCGGTCCCAAAGTCAGAAAAACTTCAAAACCGACCAAAAGCTTTTTATCGCAAAGACGCAACCAAAAGCAGGCGCTTCTAAGCGAGGTCGTAAAGAAAGTTTATTGGTAAGCTGCTTTTCGAGTAAGAAGAGACTGGTTTAGCACTGTTGCGAGTCAAGTATGCTGTACCGGAATTTCTCCAGGTGGCATAAATGCAAACCATCATCAGTGCAATTGCAACTGTGCAAATTTCAGGAATCATCCTAGTGTAACATGTCTGAATCACAGCATTTGGGGTGAAAAAGTATCCCGGAACCTGTTGATCGGTACGAAATATTCTGCAACTTGCGTCTTGACCACGCGCCCATATTTTTGCACATATGCAAATTCCTTCCTCACCCTCATTGCGCTCTGTAGTTGAATATCAGTACAACTGGCTGTAATAAGGGGCTTTATATGATTTTGTCGGCTTTCCTGCTGCGTTGGTATGGGGTTTGCTCATAAAAGGTCAAGTCTCACGGGGACACGTCTGAAGCCAATGGCGAGCGGTGAAAACCAATGTCCCGACTTTTTGACCTGTCCACCATCAAATTTTCACAGTTAACCAGCGAGGTATTAATGACGACCTGTACGGTCTGCCCTTTTTACGGTAAGAATGATGATCTCTGCGATGTCGGCTGCGGCTATATCTCCAGCTACGATGTCAACATGATCATTAAATTCTGCAGCTCCCGCTATAGTGGGTGCCTCAAGTATCAGGAGCTTGCCGACCGTTTTCCCGCAGAGTTACTGAACATTCAACCGGTTCCAGCCTAGGCCTGGTTATTTGACAAGAACCGGATGGAGCCCCGGGAAGGCGAGTAGCGCCTTGCTGCTGCAGCTCACGCAGGAGATTCTGTCGATGTAGAGCCCCTTGTCACTGCCGCAAATGGAAGCCGGAGAGTCAAAGGAGGTGTTATTCTGCTGACAGCCGGTTGCCCCGGGCGCGCAGATCCTGCTGATTCTTACCAGTGCATATCTGGTCACCCTGCGTTTCTCGAAAACAGCCTCCGGACGTGCTTTCGGGCAGTCAGTCACCGGTGCTATGACCCACCACCCCAGAAGCTTCCCCGAATCCTTATCGTACTCCTTGTTAGAAGCATCCACGTTCGGATTGTACATCATCGACTCCATATCAGCCAGGGCATTGCCCTGCGGGTCGAGAGACGTCAGAATCTCTTTTTTGCAGATCTCCTGAGAAGGTGTTTCCATGCAGATCAGGTCCGAGAGTTTGACCGAGGTGTTCAGCTGGTACATGAGATAGGTAGAAGCAAGCCGGTCTCCGGCCGGCGAACTCTTCTCCTGGCTCCTGGGATCGCTGACCATTTTTCTCTCCGGGATCGGGCAGACATTCGGGAAAGAACACCGGTTGTCACAGGCTTCCGTGCAGAGTGCAAAACTGGCATTCGCCCTTGCCGGCAGGGCTGCAACGGCGTCGGGGGTGTAATCGAACTTCTGCACGCCGGAAATAATCCCGAGAAAGTTTCCCAGTTTACCGATGCCTACGGTGTCGCTTTCCGCCGTGCGCCGCGTTCTCACCTGCATGGCATTGACCGGCGTTGAACCTGGGGAGTAGGTATGGGTGCTGACATTCCAGAAACCGACCGTCACATCGTTGCTCGTGGTCAAGCGGTTGGTGTCGTTATTGAGGGCATGCATCAGGGCCGACTCTTTATGTTTCCCCAGGGCATAATCGACCGCCGTGCTGCGGGCGGCAGATTGCACGGTGTCGTTGGTGACGCTTTCCAGTTTGCCCGGATCAGTCCGGAGCTGAGCCAGCAGCCGCGTCTTGATGCCCTGCGTGCCAGCCAATGCCGACAGCTCGGCCATGCTGCGCATATCATCTTCATCAACATACAGATAGCCGATACTTACGGCCAGAGATGCAAGCACGAGAAATACGACGAGCATGATGCTTGCATAGGTGGTATCCATGACAGCTCCTTTACCAATTCCAAATCAAGGTGTAACCCCAAATTATACGCAGTTATCTCAATTTTGAAACAAATTAAGGGCCATGCTCAATGCATGACCCTTAATTGTTTCAGCATCTCTGGTCAAGGCAGCATCTGCCGTTAGTCTGACCAGATCCAGAGGCTATGCGTAAGCATCGCCAAGTAAAATCAGGAGGCTTTTTCCATGACAGCTACCGGTTCGCCGATAATAATCGGGACCGTTACCTCTACAGGCTGACCCTGGCGGAGGAAGAAGGTAACAACAGTGCCGAGTGCGCAGAGGGTACCGGCCAGCATGAATGACTTGTTAAGACCACCGGGCATGGCGTTGATCATTTCAGAGGCCCGGCCCATGACAAACCCGCCGACTCCCCATGCGGTGAACAGCGCACCGTAATTTAGGCCGTAGTTCTTGAAACCCCATAGATCCTTTGCGAACGACGGAAAGAGGCAGAGATTCGAGCCATAGTTGAAGCCGATGAAACTTGCCAGAATAACGAGAAGCGTGCCGCTGCCCGAGCCGACAATCGGAATGGCGGCGAACATCAGCAGTGCCTGAAAGCCGAGCATGATGGACAATGTGGCTTTACGGCCGATTTTGTCGGAAAGTACGCCGGCAACGACACGGCCCGAGGCATTACCGATCGCCATGATGGCAACGGCGACAAAGGCCATGCTCCCCATGCTCTTCTTGGCAAGAACGGCAACGCTGCCGATTACCATCAGTCCGGCTCCGGAGCCGATGAAGAAGGTTGTCCAGAGAAGATAGAACTTCGACGAGCGCATCATTTCGCCGACATTGGCGTTATGGACCGGCTTGGCAGCAGGCTTTCCGTCATCTTTCTTCGCCGGCTCGGTAGGTACGAATCCCTGCGGAGGATTAACCAGCAGGAAGGAGAGTCCGCAAACCGCGACCGTAAAGCCTATCCCGAGATACATCATTGATTTCTGTATGCCGTAGGCACCCAGGAGGTAGCTTGCAAGAGGGGCGATGTAGACCGGTGCCAGACCGAAACCGGCGACTACCGTGCCTGCCACGACACCGGTCTTGGAGGAAGAAAACCATTTAAGAGCAGGGGGTGTAGCAGCGGCGTAGCCGAAGCCGAAACCAGCGCCGGCCAGCACACCGAAACCAACCAGCCAGGCGGCATAGCTGTTGGAGAACGACAACAGGGTAAAGCCGCTGCCGACAAAAAGCCCGCCGATCAGAGCGGTGCGTGCCGGTCCGAGTTTGTCCTGGCACTTGCCGGCGACGATCATCGCGAAGGCGAATACAAGACAGCAGAGTGCATATGGATCGTTGATGGAGGAGAGACTCCAGTTGAATGCATCCGGACCACCTTTTTCAATGGATGACTTTATCGCACCCTTGAAAATGCTCCATGCATACAGTACCCCCAGCGCCAGGTTGATGCCCAGGCCGGCCATTGTTACCTGCAAGCCTTTATTGGTTGATTTTGTTGACATGATTGTCTCGCCTCCTTTTTGATAATTCAAATCTTGAAGGGTAATTAGCAACTTGCATACCAATGTTTTGAAATTGTGTATAACAGAAAAAATGCTAGTAATTACAGAGTGATATAAGATTGGATCTGTCGGAGGGGGAAATGCCCTGAAATGATCTTTTGTAGAATTGCAAGAAGGTTCGGGTTCGACCCGATGGCTACGTGGCCGAATATTGCTTAAAATTCAACTAATTGACCATCTATTGGAGTGCGAAATCATGTTTTGCAATAATGCAAAAAGAACAGATGGCATTTGCAAAATTGGGAAAAAGATAAGCTGCCCGGAGAAACAACACTGGCTCGGCAGCTTTCAGTCGGCTGTTCGATACCGTTCTATTTCAAACTTTCCAGCTCTTCCCACCGCCTGTAAACCGCTTCCAACTCGGCTTCCAGAGTAGTAAGCCGGCCATTGATGGCAGTCACTTCCGCTCCGGCGCTTTTGTAAAGCTCCGGGTCCGCCAGGCGCCCATGCAGCTCGGTCTGCTCTGCTTCAAGAGCCGCTATCTTTTCGGGAAGCGTTTCCAGCTCCCGCTCCTCCTTGAAAGAGAGCTTGCGCGGTTTATCCTTTTCCGGTTTGCCCTTTTCCTTTGTACCCTTTGGCTCGTTCTGGGACGCTTTACTCTGAGACGAATTTCGCAGCCAGTCGTCGTAACCGCCGACATTGGCGCTGATCCGGCCGTCGCCCTCAAAAGCCAGCGTTGCGGTGACGACATTGTTGAGAAACTCCCGGTCGTGGCTGACCAGCAGCAGCGTGCCGGAATATTCGCTCAGCAGGTCCTCCAGCAGTTCCAGGGTCTCGGCATCGAGATCATTAGTCGGTTCGTCCATGACAAGTACGTTGGACGGTTTGGTGAAGAGTTTTGCCAGCAGGAGCCGGTTTCGCTCGCCGCCGGAGAGGATATGCACCGGAGTCCGTGCCCGCTCCGGGGAGAAGAGGAAATCCTGAAGATAGCCGATGACGTGGCGCTGTTTGCCGTTGATAGTGACAGTATCGTTCCCCTCGCCGACATTCTCCTGTACGCTGGCGTCCAGATTCAGCTGCTCGCGCATCTGGTCGAAGTAAAGCACTTCGCGTCTGGTACCGAGCTTAAGCTCGCCACTCTGCGGCTCCAGCTCACCCAGAAGAAGTTTCAACAAAGTTGTTTTTCCCGAGCCGTTAGGGCCGACGATGCCGATCCGGTCACCACGCATGATCGTGGTCGAGAGACCCGAAATGACCGGTTTGCTGTCATAGCAGAAAGAGATGTTTTCCGCCTCCACCACCAGCGCACCGGAGCGGGCACCCTCCTGCAGTTTTATCTTTGCCGTACCCTGGCGGTCCTGCCGCTGCCGGAACTCTTCGCGGAGTGCCTTGAGCGCCCGTACCCGCCCTTCATTCCTGGTGCGACGGGCTTTTATCCCCTGCCTGATCCAGACCTCCTCCTCCGCCAGTTTCTTGTCAAAGAGTGCCTGGCGCGTGATTTCGGCCTCAAGCAGCGCCTCGCGTCGCTCGGTAAACTGGTCATAGCCGCAGGCAAAGGCATAGATCCTTCCCCGGTCGATCTCTGCGGTGCGGTTGGCAATCCGGCGGGCAAAGGCACGATCATGGGTGACAAAGATCAGGGTCTTGACGCTCCTCAGCAGGAATTCCTCAAGCCAGATGATGGTGTCGATGTCGAGGTGATTGGTCGGCTCATCCAGAAGCAGGATGTCGGGTGATGATACCAGCGCTCTCGCAAGGAGAACGCGGCGCTTTGTCCCGCCGGAAAGAGCGGCAAACTCTGCTTCCGGATCAAGCGTAAGACGTCCCAGAATACGTTCCACCTCCTGATTAAGAGTCCAGCCGCCGCTCTCTTCAAGACGGTGCTGCAGCTTCTCCAGTTCGTCCAGCAGATTATCGCTGCTTTCCGTAGCAAGCCGGTGAGCCAGATTGTGGTAGTCGGAAAGAAGTCGTGCAGCCTCCCCCATCCCGGCGGCGACGATATCAAAGACCGTTCCGCTGACATCCTGCGGAATATCCTGCCAGACCGAGGAGAGCCGGACCCCCTGTTGACGCTGGATAACGCCCGATTCAGGAGGGAACTCCCCGGCGATAAGCCGAAGCAGGGTGGATTTTCCCGCACCGTTTCTCCCCATGAGACAGAGGCGGTCGCCCTGCTCGAGCTGAAGGTTTATGCCGTTGAAAATCGGTGGTCCACCGAAGGAGAGTGTAATGTTCTGAAGTGATAATAATGACACGATGGCTCCTGAAAAGGTTCAATGGAGAACATAGCCAAAAGCGGCGGAGAAAGCAAGGAGTCAACAGGTGGGACTCGGAAGCTGACGGCTGTAACGGTTGTGACTGTAGCAGCTGCCGTTACAACGCCGATGAAAAAAATTGTGTTTCCGTCGTCGATTTATCTACTTGATGATTGATTTGTACTGGAGCGTAAAATTTTCTCCGGCTTTAAGCTGATTGTTCATCGGAACTTTCCAGTTGGTGACGTTCGGGGCGGGGCCGGATGCCGGGGGGACATAGGTATAGCTGTCGGTTCCGTTGTTTTGGGAATACGTTACAGTCCCGGGTGTGACGCTGGAAGTGCCGAGAGCGAATTGGATCGGGGTATTGGGAAGGCCATAGGCATCCATGATCAGGGAGGTGTACTGACTAAGGGCGTCGGATACCGACACGTTCGAAACAGGACTCCCTCCGGTGTTGGAGACCTGTATATTGTAGACGATGGTTTGTCCGGGCTTCGCCGAAGCCATGGGCACTCCGCCGGTCGTTGTTGCCCACTTCAAGACGGTCACAAAGCCGGGGTTTGTGAACGTGGCAACAACTGATGGGTTTGCCCCATTGGACAGTAGCCAGGCTGGAGGGGTGTAGGTAACGGTAACCGTTCCGTCGTGAGCGGCACCGGGTGCGGACAAGTAGAGCGGATTGGCGGAATCGTAACTTCCCTGAATCATTTTGCCGCTTCCACCCGGCGTGGTTTGGCCCGCACTGAGGTTCCCGGCATAGGAACTCAGTGAAATACCTGCTGAAGTGTAGGGGGTGCAGTAGTCGCTTGCATTCGTAAAAAACCCTGATACACCGTCGTCGTACCACTCGACCCAGAAAGGTATGGTCAGCGGGCTGTCAATAGGTCCGGAAGGTGCCGGGCCGGGCGCAGGGTCGAGCTGGAGCTGGCCGAAAACGAACAGGTCGCCGGAATCAAAATCGATGCCGGTGCCGCCTCCGTTGAACAGGGCCGCTGTCGAGGTGTTGATCGTCCCGTTCCCGGCTGTCCCCGTTTCGCTGCTGTCCTGGGCGCTGACATTCAGGGAGATCCCGGCGTTGAAAGTCGCCTGAGGGGTAAGAGGGGTACGAGTATAGGAGAGTACTCCGGCGGCAGCGGCGGTGAGCGTTCCGGTGCCGTCGTTGGCGCTCACTGCTGTCGGCGTCCCTTTCAGGCTGCTGTTGAGCGATGCTGGTGCGCCTGCGTCGGCGTAGGTTTCGGTTACGTTTGCCGTAGCGAGCTTCCAGAGCGTGCCGCTGTAGTTGGCAGTCGTGGCGCCTGCGGCATTCCTGGCAGTAATCAGGGTCTGCGGCAGGGTGAGGTAGCCGAAGGGCTGACCGATGTAGGTGAACGAACGGGGAGTATCCGGGGCAACAGGCGGAGCGCATTGGGCGTCGGTGGCATTGAAGGTTTTGAATACGGGCGTGTTGTTTGGGGTGGCATCGAAGTGGTTCGGCACGAAACGACCAACGCCGATCGGAATGACTGACTGAGGTGTGATGTAGAGAGTTGAACTGCCGGTCAATAAACCGGGAGGCGGATCACCGGCATCAACGGTGCCGAAGTCACGGTCTTCCAGCTCAAGGTTCAAGGCGCCGGCCTCGCTATAGGAAGCGGTCGTTGTCTGGACCGCGAGAGAGCCGCTTTTACTCCAGGCGCCGGGAGTCAGGACGCCGTTGCTGCACGTGGCAGGCAGAGTGCAGGCGAGGTTTTTGACTCCCGGCGTGGCTGTGAAGCCTGTTGTGTAATTGGTCGCCGTAGCGGGACTGGCGGTCGCCTTGATGGTAAATGGCTGCCCGGCTTTGTGCACCACGCCGCCTGCGGCAACGGTGTTGTTCAAGGTGCGAACGGCGCCGGCTGTCTGCCAGTCTGTGTCTGTGACGGCCACGGTGATGGAGGCGGGTCGGATGGCAAATACGTCTCCGGAGCAGGCAATGGATTTTGGCGGTCCGGCGTTGGTTATTCGTATCCGGCTGCTGCGCCAGACGTTTTGGTTGTTTGCATTCAATGTCGTAGCGAACGAAACCGTGACAACGCCGCTGACGAACGTGGCGCTCTGAGATTCAAGCACAGTATAATCGGGATTGTTAACCGGGCAGTTCGCGGCATCGACGGGAATAACAGCTGCGGTACTGCCGAGGACTTCGACCGTAACCAGCTTGTTGAAAGTGGCGTCTATGGCGGTTTTTGCGGCATTCAAGGCAACGAGTCTCAAGCTGTAGGGAGCGGCGGTCACCTTGGTCCTGATCGGTCCGGTGATGGAACCTCCCGGAACGTCGGTATCGAAGGCATCGAAGGCCGCGGGCGTCGCAATTGTAAAGGGGGCGCTCGTGCCGGTCTGCGCTCCAGCCGTGTTGGTTGCCGTGATGGTCCAGGTCCCGGCATTGGAGACGGTTACGGACCACGGGTTGAGCACACCGTTCACGAAATTCGTTGTAGTGCCGCTCCCGGCGCTGAGTGTGCCGGTGGAAGTGATGTTCACCGTACCGGTGAAGGTAGTGAGGGTATTTCCAGTGCCATCCAGTGCGGTTACCTGGATATTGAACGGGCTATTGATCGCCTGGGTCGTAATGGCCCCGCCTCCTGCGGCTTCCACGCGAAAGGAGGCAAGGGTCGGGCTGACCGTGAAGGTATTACTCGTGCCGGTGACGACGGTAGTGCCGGTTCGATAAGTGCCGGCGCTGTCTGTTGCCGTGATGGTGAAGTTCCCCGTGTTCGAGATGGTCACGCTCCGGGTGAGCTGACCGCCGGCAAAGGCCGCTGTGGTTCCTCCCCCGCTGGAGAGGGTGCCCGTAGAGGTGATGTTAACCGTGCCGTTATACGACGGTATCACGGCATTGCTGCTGTCGCGGGCCGTGATCAGGATATTGAAAGGGGTATTGACGGTTTGCGTCCCGATGGCGCCCCCTCCGGGCGAAGCTTCCACGGAAAAGTGATCGAGTGTGGATGGAGCAAGGGCAATCAGAGAGCCGATATTGATCCCGGCAGTTCCAGATACCGCCGTTCTTGTGCCGGTGGCGCCGACTGCGGCAAAAGCGGCGGTGTCACCGCAAGCAGTCACCGGGGGATTGCCTCCAGACGAGCCGGTCTGCCTGTCGTATCGCTCGGTCATCCCCCCCGGCGGAGTAAAAGCGGTGCGGGCTGCGACTCCAAAAAGTCCGACCAGCATGGTATTCGGCAGGGTGGCGGTGACGGACGGGGCGATGGCGCTGGTGGAGGCGGCATTGGCCTGCGCCGCGCTGGCATTGACGGGAGAGCCGATGTCCACCCCCTCGAAGGCCGTGATACCGACGACAACCCGCTGGTTGGCGGAGAAGGTCCAGGTGTAGGTTGCAGGTTCCGCTGTGGTGGCGAACTTGTAGTAAACTGCCTGGGAGATGCCGGTTGCGCTGGTGCGCTGCAGCAGCGTCCAGCCGGCCGGAGCGGTAATGGTGGGGGCGGCGCCGCCGTTTATCACCACTCCGGCAACCATCAGATCAGTGACGAGAACACCGGCGGGTTTGGTTACCGCCAGAGTAGCTACGGTGTTTCCTCTGGCAGAGGCGGAGCTTACATAGGTGATGATGGCCGCCCGGGCGGGAACGGCCATGATAAGCGGCGGTGTCAGGAGTGTGACCACCAGGAGAGCTAACGGTATTTTCCGCAGATGCATATCTTTACCCATCAATGGATAAACTTCTCTGTGCCAGCCGGCAGAATGGAATGGAATGATGCTGGGAAGATTAAAACTTAATGAATAAGATAGTCAAAGGTGGTTCAGAAAGCAAGATTACAATTATTTTGATGAGTTTGTGCCCATTTGATAACAGGTCCGGATTGGCAGCGAGATGTGCTAATATGAAAGTATACAGTAGCGGTGATTTGCGAAAGGGGGTGTGATTAATGGCAAAATTTTACGACACTCTGGACACCATGGAGCTGGATCGAGTCGAGCATATTCTCGCATTTGGAGGAATAGGGTATACCATTCAGCCAGCCAGAAAAGGGGCGCCTGTGAACGAAATACTGGTAGCCGAAGAGGATCTTGTTTACGCGGAGATGTTGCTGTCCAATAATGGCGGTATTCACTAAGTCAGAGAGAATTCAGATTCCGTTGGCCAGAGCTGAAACAGTGCTTAAGAAGGCTCCGGCCGCCTTCATTTCATCAATAGCCCGGAGAGAGTCGCCGGCAGTTACCTCAACGCCGGCAATGGCATCTTCCAGCACCACGACCTGCAGGCCTGCTTTCAGGGCCGCCAGTACCGACTCTTTGACGCAGTAATCGGTGGCCAGACCGCCGACATAGAGCCTGGCCACTCCTAGCCCTGCCAGCAGCTCCTGCAGGTTTCTGCCGTCAGGCAGTCGGCCGTCGAAGGCCGAATAGCTGTCCGCGTCGGTCTCGAATCCCTTGGAAATCATAAGGCAGCCTTGCGGCAACTCCAGCTGCGGGTGAAACTCAGCGCCCCGGCTCCCCTGAATGCAGTGGCTGGGCCAGATGCCACCATAGGCGCTGAAATGGCTGGTTACTGCCGGATGCCAGTCACGGCTTGCCACGACCGGCAGCTTTGCCGTTGCGAACAGCTTTGCCGCTCTGTTGAGCGGCTCCACAACCCGGTCGCCCTCCGGCACCGGCAGAGCCCCCCCGGGGCAGAAGTCGTTCTGCACATCAATGATCAAGAGTGCCGAGTTTTTAATGTTCATAGTATCACCTCTGTTTGGACAGTTGAGCGCTGCCGGCATGAGAGCCTCAGGGCTGATTTGTCGCAATTCTCGGCGAAATGGAGCGTAAAGCCGATACTGTCTGAGCCCGCAGGGCGATGAGGCGACACAGTACCTTTGGCGGCTGTAGCGCAATGAGCTTAGAATTGCATAAACAGCCCGTCAGCTCAATTGCCGGCAGTGCTCAACTCCCTGTAAGAGCCGCGATCAGGCCGCTACGCATTTCATGCAGCCGCTGGGAAATGGAAACCTTGTAACGATGCGGGTTGACCAGCCTCAGGCACCCCTCGGGAAGGAGGGAGAGCTCACATCTGCAGCGCGCTGCCATTGTCTCTATGGACTCGTCCGGGACGGTCCGCCGACCCTCATGCATCACCTCTCGACGTAGTTCCAGCACGCGGCAGTCGGCAGGCAGTTTTTTCCATCGCAGCGGATTGGTCGGGTCGTAAACGGTCGCTCCGCTGACCGGAAGGTCATCAGTAAGACAGATCAGATCCTGGACGAAGCGGCCGTTACCGTCCACGACCCGCAGAAGTCTCTTCTTCCCGGGAAGGGTAGCCTTGGAGATGTCGCCGGTAATCTTCATGGTAGGTCGCCCGTCGATCTCCACCAGCTTGTAGACTCCGCCGAGAGCTCCGCCACCTTCTCCGGCGCAGGTGACCAGCCTGGTGCCGACCCCGTAGATATCGATCCGCCCCCCTTCACTCCTGATCGACTCGATCACCTGCTCGTCCAGGTCGTTGGAGGCGACAATCCGCACCTCGCTGAAACCGGCTTCGTCCAGCATTCGCCGCGCTTCATGGGATAAGTAGGCCAAGTCTCCCGAATCGATGCGGACTGCCCGCAGTTCATGCCCCTGTCGTCGCAGTTCATTTGCAACAACAATGGCGTTGGGAACGCCGCTGCTCAAGGTATCGTAAGTGTCGACCAACAGGGTGGTACTGTCCGGAAACGTGTCGGCATAGGCGCGGAATGCGGCCAGTTCATCCGGAAAGGACTGAATCCAGCTGTGTGCCTGGGTTCCCCGCAGCGGCAGGTTGTAGATCATCCCGGCCAGAACATTGCTGGTTCCGCTACAGCCGCCGATACAGGCGGCTCTGGCAGCCGACAGTCCGCCGTCCGGCCCCTGGGCACGGCGCAGACCAAACTCGATCACTTCTGAGTCTCCGGCCGCATGAGAGATACGTGCCGCCTTGGTAGCCACCAGAGTCTGGTAATTGATCGCGTTGAGCAGGGCGGTTTCGAAAAACTGGGTCTCGGCCAAGGTCCCTTCCAATGTCAACAGCGGTTCGTCGGCAAAAATCACGCTTCCTTCCGGCGGAGCAGTCACAATCCCCCGGAATCGGAATTCATTCAGAAAATCGATGAACCCGGAGCGAAACAGCCCCGACTCTTGAAGATAGTCAAGCTCTTCAGCACTGAAGCGGGCTGTTTCCAGAATGTCCAGCGCCTGCTGGAGACCGGCAAAGACGGCATAACTGCCTTTGAACGGGTTGGTTCGAAAATAGAGATCAAAAATGGCCGGCTGGTCGGCTATTCCTTTCTCATGGTAGCCGGCCAGCATGGTCAACTCGTACAGATCAGTCAACAGCGGTGAATACTTCATCTAAATCCTCTCACGGCAATCCTCGCCATTTCACCCTTTTCAGCTCATAACTTCATAATCGCCGCTGACGTGCGGAAATATCTCGTGTTTGACTTCGTGGTCCAGAACCGGGATGGTTTCACAAAGATCGCACAGGTACCTCTTTTCTGCGTCACTGCTTACACCGTGATCGCAGGCGCCGCTCCAGACATGGATATCGCACCGCTCTTCACATGTAGAACTCTTCAACTCTTCCTTGCAACTTAACATCCGGAACACCCCCTTTCTTTTTCTCTATTATAGCATGTCATGGAGGCTAAGGGATGGGAAGAGAAGAGGAAACAGATGCTTCTGATGCAGCATTACTGGATTTTACGGATGGTACTGTTGTTGGTATCCACGACGTAGAGGCTGGTTCCGTCTGTGGTGCCCCCAGTTTTACAGCCCCATAAGAATTCTCAGCCTGTCTTCTACACCCTGGAGTGTTGCAGAAGCTACCTGTCCCCAACTGCTGACGAGTCGTTCTGTCGAGACGGAACGCACATCTTCGCACTTTATGTAGCAGACCTCTCTGACCCCACCTTCCGGCGGAGCAATTCTGAGATGGGTGCGGATTTTCCGGTCTTTGGATGTTATGGGAATGACAATGGCCAGCGAAGCAGGCCCCTGATTGAAAGCATCAACTGAGATCACCAGGCATGGGCGCATACCGGCCTGTTCGCGGCCACGGACAGGATTAAGGTCTATCAGCCAGATTTCGCCACGTTTGGGCAACGAGTTCATTTTTCAGAACCGTCTGTAACTGTTGCGTCCCACTCCTGGCGCTCGGCGAGTTCTGCGTTCCACTCGGGTTCGTTCTCGCGCAATGCCATAAAGTCATCATTCAATCCTTCAAGAAAACGCTGCCGTCGGTAGCTTTCTATTGCCTGTTCGATAACCGCCTGCATCGGCTTCTTGTCACGCTTTGCCAGCTCACGCAGAACTTTATGTGAAGGTTCGGATAATCTTATGGTCGCCGTGTGCATAAATCACCTCAAGGACGAATGTGTTAAAATCAGTATACATTTTTGTCTACATAATCGCAAACAACAAAGGACATCTCCTTTCAGCACTTTAGCGGCTGGTACTTCGTTCTCAAAGTTTCGTCCATTTCGCGCAGCCTTTGACTCAGGGATATTGCCATTGCCTTGTAGATCTTGCCTGCCATCTGGGGGTAAGTCTCGAAAAGGGTCTCGAGGGCAGAGAAGGAGACCTTCAAAAGCTCTGCCTCTTCTATCGCCGCGACGGTTGCCGAGCGATTCCCCCGGTCGACAAACGACATCTCGCCGATGGTATCCCCGATGTTGAGCGTGGCCAGGACCAGCGGGCCGTTCTTGACCATGACCGAGCCGTTTTTGATGATGTAGAGCGAGTCGCTCGGGCTTCCGGCCTCGAAAACTCTCTGGCCCATGGAGTAGTGCTCCCGTCTGGTGATTGCCATGATCGCGAGGAGTTCGTCGGCAAAGAGGTCTCTGAAGAAGAATACTTTGAGTAGCAGCGCAATGTTGTTATCCATGATCCGCTCCTTGTTCCGATTCCAGATCAGGACGCTATCTTCGTTGGCTCGTCATTGGCTCCTGCAGCGTACTACATGTACGCTTTAGTCGCCTCATTTCTCGCCGCCTTGATTTCATTCCTGATTTGAAATCGGATTTATTTTCTGCTTCTCGGAATAGAACTTTCGCAGGGCACTCTCGTCTGACAGAGTCCGCAGCCGGTCGCATTGACACCGTACTTTTCTGCGACTGCAGCCGGGAGGGTAGTATAGACATATTCGCAGCAGCGCACCTTGTCATGCCCGGAAAAGGAGATCGCTCCGACCGGGCAGCGTCCGATACAGGCTCCGCAGCTCCCCTCCCGATGGTACAGGCAGTTCCAGGCATATCCTTTGTCAACCCGCTCCGAAGGCTTGATGACCAGGTCGGTCACGACGCTGCCGCACCGGTGGGCTATCCCTTTGGCGGTAATAAGGGCATCGTTCAGGCTGAACGTGCCGAGTCCGGCTGCGAAAGCGGCATGCCGCTCCGACCAGGAGGAGGCACGTCCTTTCGGGGTTTCCGGGAACTCCTTCCAGAGGCCGGAGAGCTGCGGGGCAACGGCACGATGCCCTTGAGCCTGCAGCCAGTCGACCAGATGCCGGCGCAGGTCGCCGTTCACCCCTTCGCCGAAATTGCGGGTCTGCGACCATTCCCTGGAAGGGTACTCGTTCTCAGCCCTGTTGCTCCTGCGGACAGCCTCGGTAATCGGCAGAATCCAGCAGATGACCGTGCCCGAAAGGAGCTGTTCGCCGAATTCGCCGGCAAACAGTTCTGGCGGGGTAAGATGAAAGTCGCCGATGATCTTCTTGTAGGAGCTGAATTGCGGGTCTGTGGCTGAAGCAAAGCCGGTCAGGGGGGTCTCGAAATAGGGGGAACTCTTGTCCGGCAACCGGTTGGCACTGCTTTCGGATACGAATCTGACGATCTCGTCTACCACTCTCTGTTCCATGTTACAGCTCCGATCGTTTGACGCAGACCGCATATTTGAGGTAGCGCCCTTCGGGAAATGTTACCGGGTATGGGAAGTCTTCCGGCTGCCCTGAGAGCGAGATTACCTGCAGCCCGTTCCCGGCCTGAAGCGCTCCGCGGCGCAGCTCCTTGAGGTACTCCGCAATCTCTACTTTCTGATGATTCGATGAGCAGATCAGGACTCCGCCATCCTCAAGCATGGGAAGCGCCGCGGCGATCAGTCCTGATGTGCCGCCTTTGGTTGTGAAACGGCTTTTACTGGTGGTAGAAAAAGACGGCGGGTCCATCAGGATGATATCATAGCGCCGCTTCTCTTTCAGAAAACCCGACAGGACATCGAAGCAGTCCCCCACAGCGAACTCATGGCGTTTGGGATTCAGCCGGTTTGCTTCGAAATTCGCTTTCGCCCGTTCCATGTACGACCCTGAGACGTCCACGCTCGACACCCTGGAGGACCCGGTTGCCGCGGCTGCTACGGAGAATGCGCCGGTATAGGAGAAAAGGTTCAACAGCCGCTTTCCGGCTGCCATGTTCATGAGATCACGACGGTTTTTCCTCTGGTCCATGAACAGACCGGTGTCGAGCCCCTTTTCAAGGGTGACAAGGAAGTTCAGGCCGTTCTCCTTTACCTGAAGCCTTTCAGGTGCCGGCTTGCCGCTGAGGAGCCGGCCATAGCTCTTGCTTTCGGATGTCGCTTCCAGTTCGCGTGTACTTTTTGGCCTCGTTTTTTCATAGATCCCTGCCGGCTCCAGAAGCTCTTCAAGCGCCTGCACGAGCAGCTTAAGATGCGGACGCCAGATGTTTCCGTAGAGCTGCAGCATCAGGTAATCACCGTACCGGTCGACCGTAAGTCCCGGCAGATAGTCGCCTTCGGCGTTTACCAGCCGGCAGGCATTTGTCTCTTCCTGATTGATGAAGTTTGAGCGGAGTTTGATCGCCTTCTCCAGGCGAACTTTTATCCAGTGCAGATCAAGCCCTGTTTTTTTGCGGGAGATGATTCTGGCAACAATCCGTTCTTCAGGGTCCGAAAGCGCTGTTGCGAGGAAGCTCCCTTTCAGGTCGGTCAATTCCAGGAGGTCGCCCGGTTTGCTGACCGGCCACTTTTTAGTATATCCGTCAACGATTATCCAGGGGTGCCCAAGTTCCACCATCCTGACCGACTCGGGACTGACAGCCCTTTTTTCTGAAGCCATATTCCGCCTCTGTTGTTCGAACAAGCTCTGATATTCCGGACATCTTCCATCTTTTTCGGCCCTTAGTCAACAGCGTAGGTGGCTATGCCTTGACACTTGATGAGTGCACCTTTACTATTCTTTAAATTCTTTAAAAATGGAGCCTTATCATATGAAACAGGCAATTATAGTTGGCGGAGGGATTTCCGGACTGGCAACAGCCTGGATCCTGCGCGAGAAAGCCCGTGAGCAGGGGATCGACCTCGGCATCACCCTTCTGGAAAAGGAGAACAGGCTCGGCGGAAAGATCTGGAGCAGAAAGGAAGAGGGCTTCCTCTGCGAATGGGGACCGAACGGCTTTCTCGACAGCAAGCCGCAGACCCTCGATCTCTGCCGCGATCTGAAGGCCGATTCACGGCTCCTGCGCAGCAACGACAATGCCCGCAAGCGCTTCATCTTTTCCGGGGGAATTCTGAACCGGCTCCCGGAAAACGGGCCGTCATTCCTGAAGAGCTCCCTCATCTCCTGGCCCGGCAAGTTCCGCCTTGCCATGGAGCCCTTCATTCCGCAGTTTCAGGAAGATGAAGACGAAACCCTTGCCGCCTTCGGCAGACGCAGGCTCGGGGAGGAGGCGCTGAACAAGCTTATCGCCCCGATGGTCTCAGGGATTTTTGCCGGTGATCCCGAAACGATGTCTCTCAAGTCATGTTTTCCGCGGATCGCAGAGCTGGAAGCCGAGTACGGCGGACTGATCAAGGCGATGATCCGCCTGGCAAAGAAGAAAAAAGCCGAGATAGCAGCAGGCAAGGCGGTTGCCAGCGCAGCCGGGCCCGGCGGCGTCCTGACCTCGTTTCGCGGCGGCATCCAGGACCTTACCGATATCCTGGCTGCCGAACTCGGGATGACGATCATCCGCTCCGGCGAAGAGGTCGTGAAGGTTGTGAAAGGGGACTCGGTTCCGTGGCGCGTCGTGACCGGGAGAGGCGATCTGGATGCCGATGCGGTTCTGCTGGCTACCCCGGCCTATGCTTCAGCAGACTTTCTTGAAGAGACGGCTCCGGCAGTCAGCGGCGTGCTCCGGCAGATACCTTACGCAACGATGACGGTCATCTGCTTCGGCTACGAAAAGGAGCGGATCAGCTATGATCTGAACGGCTTTGGCTATCTGATCCCGAAGCAGGAAAAACTCTCGACTCTCGGCACTCTCTGGGACTCCAGCATTTTCGAGGAGCGTGCCCCTGAAGGGAAGGTGCTGCTCAGGAGCATGATGGGGGGAGCCTGCTTTCCGCAGTACATCAAGCTTTCCGATGCGGAGGTCGAAAAGCGCGTAAGGGACGATCTTGAGAAGACGATGGGGATAACTGCGGCGCCTTCATTCATCAGGATCTTCAGGCACGAAAAAGCGATTCCGCAGTACACCGTAGGTCATGCAAAACGGCTTGAAGCTCTTTCCGGGTTACTTGAAAAACATCCGGGCCTTATCCTTACCGGCAACTCATATCGCGGGATCGGCCTGAACGATTGCGTGGCAGCTGCGCACAGGGGGGCAGAAGAGGCATTGGTGCAGCTGAAATGTTGAAAGGGACATCAGTTACGAAAATATTGATGCTTATAGTTGCACTCCTCGCCATAACCGCTCAGCAGTCGCTGGCCTGTGATCTCTGCGCCATCTACCGCTCCAAGGAAGCTAAATCCTCCGGACCCGGCCTGAACATCGGTGTTTTCGAACAGTTCACACATTTCGGCACCATGCGCCAGGACGGCCATAAAACCGATAATCCCGCCGGCCAGCGTCTGGACAGCTTTATCACCCAGTTCATCCTCGGCTACCGGGTGAACGACAGTTTCGGACTGCAGCTGAATCTCCCATACATCTACCGCTCCTTCAAGAGGCCGGATGACAACGGCGGCATCGACCAGGGACATGTAGCCGGACTGGGCGACATGTCCCTGATCGCTGACTACCGGCCTTTCAAGTATCTTACCGAAGACGTCATCTTTGCCTTCGACCTGCTCGGCGGGGTGAAATTTCCTACCGGCAGCAGCGACAGGATCGCCGAAGAGCTGACTGAAACTACGTCGGCTCCCGGAGTGGCTGAATCCGGCATTCATGGGCACGATCTGGCCCTGGGAAGCGGCTCCTATGATGCCATTGTCGGCGGCTCACTTTTCGCCCGCCGGCGGAAACTGTACACCACTGCCGGCCTGCAGTACGCCATTCGTTCCAAGGGGGATTTTTCCTACCGCTATGCCAATGATCTTGCCTGGTTCGTCAAGCCTGGCGGCTATCTCTGGCTGGGGCACGACGGCACCCTTGGACTCAACCTGGCGCTCTCCGGCGAAAAAAAGGGGAAAGACAAGCTTGCCGGGGAAGTGATGGAGGACACCGGCATGACCTCTGTTTTCCTCGGTCCCGAACTTGCCTATACCTGGAAGGAAAACCTGAGCGCCGAATTCGTGACCGAATTCCCCATCGTCAGCCATAACACCGCCTTGCAGCTCGTGCCGGATTACCGGCTCAGGGCGGCGCTGACCTGGCGGTTCTAGCAGAATTTCTTCGTCAAATGTATGTTCGGATGACATGAAGAATTTTTGTGATATAGTTTTAGGTATGTTTAATTTCCACTTCAAAGGGGGTAACAAAAAATGAAAAAGCTTGTTCTGTTGGTAATCTCGCTGTTGTTTGTCTTCGGTGCAGTTGGTCTGGTGTGTGCTGAAAAGGGTGAAAAAGGGCTGTTTTCCGCCAAGGCAGGCGATAGCATCTACGTCTGCGGCTGCGCCGAAGCATGCAAGTGCGGAACCCTGTCGAAGAAAGAAGGGAAATGCAACTGCGGCAAGGACATGGTGAAGACAACCGTCACAAAGGTTGAGAAGGGAACTGTTTATTACAAAGTCGACGACAGCGAGCGGTCAGCCCCCCAGCAGGGCAAGTACATGTGCGGCTGCGGCGAAGGGTGTAAGTGCGGTTTCATAAGCCAGAAGGAAGGCGGGAAATGCGGCTGCGGCAAACCGATGGTGCCGGTGAAATAACAACGGGAGATCTCTGCTATGAAGAGATTTTGGCTGTCCGTTGTGGTGCTCCTGGCAATAACGACCATCGCTCTGGCCGCGGTAAATAGCGTCGAAGCTCCTGAAAAGTGCCAGAATTGCGGCATGGACCGTACATTTTTCGCCCAGAGCCGGATGGTCGTCACCTATAGTGACGACAGTTCCGGAACCTGCAGCATCAATTGCGCCGTTGTTGATATGCAGGCCAACAGGGGGAAAACGGTAACGTCCTTACAGGTGGGCGATTATGATACCAGTAAGCTGATTGACGCCAAAACTGCTGTCTGGGTTATCGGCGGCAAGAAGAGAGGGGTCATGACAGCGGTTCCCAAATGGGCATTTGCCGACAGGAAGAGGGCGCAAAAATTCATCAAGATGAACGGCGGAAATCAGGCGACCTTTGACGAAGTTGTGAAAGCTACTGAAAAGGAGCTGGAGGAACTGGAAAAGGAGAAGAGGCAAAGCCTGGAATAGAAAAAGATTCATTGGTAAAAAGAGCCGGCAGATTCGAAATCTGCCGGCTCTTTTTTATCTGCTCAAAGGAGCGCTAACCCTTCGTCCACGAATCCCTCAGGGTCACAGTCCGGTTGAAGACCGGCTTGCCCGGTTGAGAGTCCTTTGCGTCGACACAGAAGTACCCCTGCCTTTCGAACTGAAAGCGGGCTTCAGAAAGAGCATCTGCCAGTGACGGCTCCAGTCGGGCACTGTCCAGGATCTTGATGGAGTCCGGATTGAGTTCGCTTTTCCAGTCATCGCCGCCGGGAGTGGCAACGGAGATCAGACGGTCGTAGAGTCTTACCTCCGCAGTGATGGAGTGCCGCGCCGATACCCAGTGAATTACGCCTTTTACCTTACGGTCGCTCTGCGATAGTCCGCTTCTGGTCTCGGGATCATACGTGCAGCGGATCGTGCAGACCCGGCCTTCTTCATCCTTTTCAACAGAGACGCAGCGGATTATGTAGGCTCCCCTGAGCCTAACTTCCTGGCCGGGCGAGAGTCGTTTGAACCCTTTTTCCGGCACCTCCTGAAAGTCGTCCTCTTCGATGAAAAGCTCACTGCAGAACGGAACGTTCCTGTTGCCGAATTCCGCATTCTGGGGGTGATTGGCGATGACCAGCTCTTCGCTTTCACCCTCGGGGTAGTTCTCGATAACGAGCCGCAGCGGCCGGAGCACCGCCATAGCGCGCGGTGCGCTGCTGTTCAGGTCCTCCCGGACGCACTCCTCCAGAGTGCTCATGTCTATCCATGAATCGCTGCGTCCTACCCCGATCCGTTCGCAGAAAGTCCGGATCGATCCGGGCGTATACCCCCTGCGGCGAAGCCCCACGAGAGTCGGCATGCGAGGGTCGTCCCAACCGGAGACGTCGTTATCCTGGACAAGCTGCAGCAGCTTCCTCTTGCTCATGACCGTATAGGTCAGGTTGAGGCGGGAAAACTCGTACTGCTTCGGGGTTGCCGGGACCGGGAGGTTGTTGATGAACCATTCGTACAGCGGTTTGTGGTCTTCGAACTCCAGGGTACAGATTGAGTGGGTGATCCCTTCGATGGCATCTGACTGGCCATGCGCATAATCGTACATCGGATAGATGCACCAGGCATCGCCGGTATGCGGGTGGGTCGCACGGAGAATCCGGTACATGACGGGATCGCGCAGGTTGATGTTGGGGGAGGCCATGTCGATCCTGGCCCGCAGGACCTTGCTGCCGTCGGTAAGCTCTCCGGCCCTCATCCTGCGGAATAGATCGAGGCTCTCCTCCGGACTCCTTCCCCGGTAAGGGCTCTCTTTGCCCGGTTCGGTCAGGGTTCCGCGGTAGCTCCGGATCTCATCGGCAGTCAGATCGTCAACATATGCCTTTCCCTCTGTTATCAGGTACTCTGCCCATTCGTAGAGCTGTCCGAAGTAGTCTGAGGCGTAATACAGGTGTTCTCCCCAGTCGAAACCGAGCCAGTGGACGCTCTCCTTTATCGACTCCGTATACTCCACATCCTCCTTGGCCGGATTGGTGTCGTCGAAGCGGAGATGGCAGCGGCCGCCGAAATCGCGTGCCAGACCGAAGTTCAGGCAGATGGATTTGGCATGGCCGATATGAAGGTACCCGTTGGGTTCTGGCGGAAAGCGGGTGACTGTGGTCCGGTGCTTGCCACTCTGCAGGTCATCAGCGACGATGGTGCGGATGAAGTTGGCAGGCTGGGTCGAAGCTGTATCCAAGTTTGACATAAAAACCTCATTTATTTCTGCAATGTGAGTAGTTGCGGATAATCGCAGATTTTACGTGCGGTTTCAATCCGGATTATGGTTACAGACGTTGAAATGTTTGCCAAAAGAATCGAAAGCAGTATCGGATAACTTTAGGTAAACTATTTCAAATGTCGATGCAGATCAGTTTCTTGTTTTGCCGGTAGAGCTACCGGTCAGTCGCGATAATAAATATTGGCCTGATTTAGCCCTGTTATCAACGTTTATTTGCAAACGGTCATAACAGTGCATTAATTAAAGTATCTAATATTTTATATTGACAATCAGTATGTTGTTTCATTAGTATCTGCCGCCATAATTCCATTTTGGAATGCAATTTAATTTATGGAGGTAGTAAATGAAGTTGAGAAAGATTTTTGCACCAGTCATCGCCGCAGTCCTTTTTGCCAGCCTGGCCTTTGCCAGCGGCACCACCCTCACCGCTGACGAAGCCCTGAATACTCTCATGGAAGGCAACGCCAGGTTCATAAGTGGCGATGTGGAGCACCTGGTTGCAAATGCACAACCTGCAAGACGTCTGGATACCGGCATCAACGGCCAGAAACCCTACGCTATCGTGGTGACCTGCGCCGACTCGCGCCTCAGCCCGGAAATCCTCTTCGACAAGGGTATTGGTGAAGTCTTCGTTGTCCGGGTTGCCGGCAACGTTGTTGCCCCCCACGAACTCGGCTCCATCGAGTATGCTGCCGAGCATCTCGGCGCCAGACTCGTGGTGGTTCTCGGCCACTCCAAATGCGGTGCAGTCAGCGCTGCCTATGACTACTTCACAACCCCCGAGGCACTGCGTCCTGAACTGAGCAAGAACCTGGAAAGCATTGTCGACGACATCGAACCGGCTGTTAACAAGGCAGTTGCCGCTGGTACTGGCAAGACCGGTGCCGAGGACATCAATGTTGACGAGGTTGTCAAACTTATCAAGAAAAAATCTCGCGTGATCCGCGAGATGATGGAAACTTCCGGAGTGAAGATCGTCGGCGGCAAATATGATGTCGTCACCGGAGAAGTGTCTCTTCACGAAGCTCACGAATAACACTGGCAGCGCCCGACAGTTGGGCTAGAAAGGGGGCCTCCCGGCAAGGGAGGACCCCTTTTTTTTGTATAACAGCTTCTTTCTCGAAACTGCAGCCGGTCAATCCTCAATTCGCCGCTATTCCCATGAGTCCTCACAACTCCATTGTCTCATCCTTTTCTACCGCTTTCACAACACACCATGCTGTGCAAAATTTGAAACCGTGTAACAGCCTGTAGATACGGCGATTATCGGTTTGGATCTTTTGGCTGTTCAATTATTGAACCTTGCCCTGTTTTGCATGCGAAGGTGGGTTTGCCGATTAGTCGTGCATTTCCAGGCAGTTATGTACTCGAAGCCGCCGGGAAAAGATCGGCATCATTTGTGTAATTGTTATTGTAAATGGTCAATAAATGTGACAGTGTTAACTTCTGCTAATACCGCCCGTCAAGAGGCATGCCATGAAATCAGAAAAAATTGTCTCGATCAAAGATTACAGAAAAGAGCAGGATGGCTGGAAGCATAAGGCCCGCAAAGTTACAGCCGGGATATGTCTCCCTTCTGCTGACCGTCTTTGGGAACTGCTCGACAGGAACATCAGCATCGCTGTCTGGAGAGAACAGAACTGACATTCACGGCTGCTACGCACACCGGTTATCTGCTTCGGCAGGAATACCGCTTCCCGCGATCAATCACGGAACTGCAGCTGATAAAGCCGGTAATACACCCCCTCTGCTGCAAGCAGCTCCTCATGGCTCCCTTCCTCAACCTTTTCACCCCGGTGTATGACGACGATCCGGTCAGCGTCACGGATAGTGGAAAGCCGGTGTGCGACAGCGATGGTCGTCCGCCCCGTCATGAGCGCTTTCAGCCCTTTCTGGATCAGCAGTTCAGCCTCTGAATCGACGCTTGCGGTGGCTTCGTCCAGCACCAGTATCTCCGGGTCGAAGGCCACGGCACGGGCAAAGGAGATGAGCTGCCGCTCACCGGCAGAGAAGTTGTTGCCCCGTTCGCGGACCGCCTCGCTATACCCGCCGGGAAGCTTTTCTATGAAACGGTCTGCCCCGACTATTTGAGCGGCTTTCCGGACATTTTGCCGCACCGCGTCGTCACCGAGACAGATATTGTCCTCGACTGTGCCGGTAAAGATGTAGGGGTCCTGAAGGACGATCCCGATCCTTTTGCGAAGGGCCGGCAGCGCGATCACCCGCAGATCCCTGCTGTCCAGCTCAATGCTCCCCCGGCTTACGTCGTAAAGCCTTGAAAGAAGGCGTGTCACCGTTGTCTTGCCGCCGCCGGTCTCGCCGACCAGGGCGACCTTCTCCCCTTTTTGAAGCTCCAGGTTGAAAGCCCTGAGGACAAAATCATCCTCTTTGTAAGCGAACCAGACATCCTTGAAGCGGATGAAGGGGGAAGATTTCCCCTCACCCGGCCTCCGGCCACCCTCTCCCAGAGGGAGAGGGTTATTTGTTACACCCCTCTCCCTCTGGGAGAGGGGCAGGGGTGAGGGCACGGCTTCCGGCAGTATCTCCCGGCAGTCGAGCAGGTTGAAGAGGCGCTCCAGCGCCGCCATTGCCCCCTGCATGACCGAGTATTTCGCGGAAAGGTCCCGGATCGGGGAGAAGAACTTTTCGATGTACTGTATGAAGGCTACCAGTGCCCCGAAGGTAAGCGCGCCGCCCAGTATCTCTCCGGCGCCGTACCAGATCAGCAGGCCGACAGCAACGGAAGAGAGAGCTTCGACAGAGGCGTAGAGAGAGGCATCCCAGGTGATCACCGGCAGGTTGGCATCGCGGTAGGAGCCGTTGAGCCGCGAAAACTCTTCCTGCTCGCGCTTTTGCCGGTTGAAAAGCTGGATCAGATAAATACCGTTGATGCTCTCGTTCAGGAAGGTATTCAGCTTCGCGAGCCGGGCTCTCACCTGCCTGAAGGCGCTGCGCATCTTGCGCCTGAAAGTGAACGCTATCCAGATCAGGAGAGGCATGACGGCGAAGGTTACCAGGGAGAGGTGAAGGTTCATCCAGAGCATGACGCCGATGATCCCGGCCAGGAGCATGACGTCGCCGACAACCGTGATGATGCCGGCGGCAAACATCTCCCCGAGCACCTCGACATCGCTGGTCAGGCGGGTGACCAGGCTGCCGGTCGGCGTCCGATCGAAGAACGAGGTGGAAAGCCTTTGCACGTGGGTGAAGAGTTCAATCCTGATGTCCTGCATGACCCGCTGGCCGAGATACTGGAGCAGCCAGACCTCCAGAAAGGAGAGTAGCGATTCTGCGGTTATCAGCAGGAGGAAGTAGAGCGCGAATACCGGGAGGCCAGCCATGTCACCCTTGACGATATGGTTGTCTATGGCGAGCTTGATCAACCAGGGCTGGGCGAGCTTGGCGGCCGTAGTCAAAGGGAGGATCAGGAGGACCGTGACGACAAGCCAGATATAGGGACGGAGATACCGGACAAAGCGGAGCAGAAGCCGCCGGTCGTAGGCCTTGCCGACTATTTCATCTTCATATATGCCGTGAGAGTGCATTCAGATCCTCTCTTTTTCCAGCTCGCGTCGGATTTCCTGCTCCTTGTGGACTCTCGCATAGCGGCCGCCTAGAGCCAGGAGTTCCTTATGGGTTCCCTTTTCCACGACTTTGCCCTCGTCCAGGTAGATGATCGTGTCGCAGTCCCGAAGCGCGGAGAGCCTGTGGGAGACGATGATGACGGTTTTCCTGGCAGCATAGCCGGAGAGACTGGTGAGGATCTCCTCTTCGGTTTTTGTGTCCACCGCCGAAAGGGGATCGTCAAGTATGAGGATGGAAGGGTTTTTCAGGAGCGCCCGGGCGATTGAAGCTCTCTGTTTCTGGCCGCCGGAGAGGGTGATGCCCCGTTCGCCGACCATGCTCGAATAGCCGTCCGGGAAGCGTTCGACATCGTCATGGAAGCTGGCAAGACGGGAGGCTTCACGGATCTCTTCGTCGGATGCTCCTTCCTTGCCAAAGGAGATATTTGTCGAAATCGTCCGGGAAAAGAGGAAGCTTTCCTGCGGGACAAAGCCGATGGCATTCCGGAGATGCGTGAGCGAAAGTCTGTTGATATCGATGCCGTCGATGAAAATTGTTCCATCAGAAGCGTGATAGAGACGGGCCAGCAGCTTCACCAGGGTCGATTTCCCTGAGCCGACCGGGCCGACGATCCCCAGGGATGATCCTGCCGGGATAGTGAGGTTGATGCCGGAGAGCACCGGATCGGCGCCGTACGAGAAGCCGAGGTCGCGGAGCTCGATATCGCCTGCTATCGAATCCGGGACTGCAGGCTCACCGGGCTCTCTCACCGTCGCATCCGCCAGCAGGATCTCATTCAGCCGCGACATCGAGGCGGCCCCGCGCTGAATGAGGTTGAGTATCCAGCCCATGATGATGGTCGGCCAGATTAACATCACGAGATAGCCGCTGAACGCCACGAAATCGCCCAGGGTCAGGACTCCTTCCACCACCTTCTGTCCTCCGTACATCAGGACTATCAGCGTCCCGAGCGTTCCCGTGGCGGCCATTACCGGGATCATGAGGCCGCGCAGCCTCGCAATCCTCATATTGCTTTCCATGTAGTGACCGCTGACCTCGGCAAATTTTTGCACGGCTGCTTCTTCCCGGCAGTATGCCTTGACAACGGCGGCTGCGGAGACGTTCTCCTCCGCGGCACTGGTAAGACGTGCCAGCTCTTCCTGTGCCCGTTTCGAGCGGCGGAACATGGCGGCGCTTATCCGCTTGACCACCAGGATCATCAACGGAAACGGCAGTGTGGCGGCAATCGTCAGCACAGGGCTTATCCGCATCATCAGTGAGAGCGCCGCAAGGTAGATGACGAAGGTGTTAATGACGTTGAGAATGCCGAAGCCGATGAGCATCCGGACATTGGTGAGGTCATTGGAAAAGCGGGAAATCAGATCTCCGGTTCTCTCCCTGTTGAAATAGTGCAGGTCGAGTTCGAGCAGCCGGGCGTAAAGCTCTTCGCGGATTTGCCATTCGATCCTACGGGCGGTATGGAGGAGGGTGGTCCGGGAGAAGATCCGGATTATTCCCTGGAGAAGGGCGGCAGAGATGATGGTCAGTCCGAACCATGCCGGGGCGTGAGTCGCATTGGCGGGTTGCCGGATACTGTCGATGGCGAGCTTGAGCAGCCAGGGGATCGTCAGGGCAAAGGCATTTGTGCCGACAAGGAGCAGGGCGCCAAGGAGATAGCTGCGGCGGTTTTCCAGCAGGTAGCGTTTAAGAAGAAGGAGTTCGCGAATGGTGCACCCCTCGAAGAGGCCCGGAAACCGTTATGGCAAAAGCAGGTAACGGCAGTGAGAAGGAGGTCAGCGGTGCTGCTGCGCAACATATGCGCTGCTGCGTTGCTCGGCAAAGGTAAGATGGCTCATCATCTCGTCGCGGGCTCTTTCGGCATCGCGATCACGGATCGCTTCGTATACGGCCTTATGATGCAGATAGAGTTTCCGATGGTCTTCTTCGGTAAGATAGACCGCTCGCCATACCCCCCGCTGGAACTCCTTCATAGCGTCGAAAATGCTCTGCATGAGGTGGAGCCAGACAATGTTATGGGTAGCCTGGGCAATGATGATGTGAAAATTGGCGTCCAGATCCTGGGAGGGCTTCATCCCTTCCAGGTTCTGCTCCATTTCGTTCACGATCTTTTCCAGTTTGCGCAGGTCTTCGGGGAGAGCCCGCTTGGCCGCATAATAGGAGGTCCAGGCTTCCATGCATTTACGTACCTCGATCACGTCGAGAGCCCGTTCCTGCTCACCCTTGATCAGGTCGGAGAGAGGGTTGCCGGCTGAAATCTCCACCAGGGACATGACCACTGTCCCGCCCCCCTGGTAGGACATGACCAGACCGGACGAGGCGAGTATGTTGAGGGCCTCGCGCACCGACGGCCGGGATACGCCGAACATCTCCGCCAGCTCCCGCTCGGGGGGGAGCTTGTCGCCGGGTGAAAACTCCCCGGCCAGGATCGAGGAACGGATCTGGTCGGCTATCTGTGACGAGATCTTTTTTGGACTTATGGGCTTGAAAACCATTGAAATTCCTGACAGCCGGCTATGAAAACGATTTTCAAAAATACATCAGATCCTCACGAAATGCAATATCAAACGAGGAATGCGAACGCCCCGAAAATCCCGTCAATAACCGGATTACATGATGTATCCGACCCTGAAAGCGCCCCAGTGACGTTCATTGACGAATACCGGAGCAGAGATGTCCCAGAGCTTTTCGCCGGTATCGCGGTAGTAGACCTGGACCAGCACACCCTTGGTGTTTCGGGCGGCAGCCAGTTCCACCGGGTTATTGAACATCCGTTTCGTCCGGTTCCCGACCCGGTCCTTCTCCCGGTCACCTGTCAAGGGCAGGGAATTCTTGCGATGGTGGGTCGGCACATAGCCGTTACGGTCGGCCAGCACGGCATACACCACCTGTCCGTCCTTCAGATAGTCATCTTCGATGTCCTGAATCCGTTCGTCGCAATAAACATCATAGCCGGTGTGGAATTTGGGGGGATCGGTGCCGGGGATCGGAATGTAATTTTCGTCGAAAATCTCCGCCAAAGTCAGCCTGCCCGAGACCAGAGCCTCTGACAATATCTGCGCCATGACTTTGGCGCCAGTTGCCGCCGCGCTCTTTCCCTTGGACTCGATCTCTTCCTCCATCAGCACCTTGAGCTGTTCGGCGAGGCTGGACAGTTCGCCGATGGCCGCCTCGGTCTCCCGCAAGCCGGAAACGGTCTGCAGGGAAACATCCCTGACTTCATTCATGGTATCGGCCAGCTGTTCACAGGCGGAGGTCTGCTGCTGGGTCGACAGGGCAATCTCCTTCGAAGCCCGGAGCGTCTCGTCGACCATCGTCATGATACCTTTGAAAGAGTGTCGCACATTTTCCACCAGGAAAGCGGCATGATCGACTGCCTTGAGTCCCTCTTCGGTGACCATGACAGTACTGTTGGTAGACTTCTGGATCGTCTCCACCAGCTCCTTGATCTGGCGGGTGGCGACTACCGTCCGCTCGGCCAGCCTGCGAACCTCCTGGGCGACAATCGCAAATCTTTTTCCGGACTCGCCGGCTCCGGCAGCCTCGATGGCAGCATTCAGGGCAAGAAGGTTCGTCTGGTCGCTGATCTCGTCGATGATCTCAACAATGCCGCCGATCCGCTGGCTGTGCTCACCGAGCATGAGCATGTTTGCGGCGATATTCTGCACCTGGCCGCGCAGGGTCGTCATGCCGTCCGTTGCTCTGACCACATCAGCGGTACCCTTCTGGCAGCTGGTGCTGGTCGATTCTGCCATGGACTCAACCGTACCTGAATTGACGGTGATCTGCCTGGCTGTGACGGCTATCTCCTCCGCGGTAGTCGTGACTTCCTGCACGGCAGCGGCCTGCTGGGCCGAACCAACTACCTGACCGGCGATGATGGTGTTCATTTCGCTCGCCGAACTCGACAGGCGAAAGATGGCTTCGCGGATCGACGAGAAGAGACGGCCGCTCTTCTCAACCTCTTCCTTGAGGTTCTTCACGATCACGCCGGTCATTACATTGATTGTACCGGCCAGCCTGCCGATCTCGTCGTTCCGGGTTACTTCGACCTGCTCGTCCAGATGACCCTCGCTGATCCGCCGTGCCGAGAGGGTAAGTTTTTCCAGCGGCCGGGAGATGCTCCGGACGATCCGGAAACCGGCAGCTGCCATCAGGAAAAGAATGATAGCGGTACAGGTCAGATTGTACTTGAGGAAGTTTGCCCGCAGTTCGCCGAAATAATCCTCCTTGTTCACACCCGGTACGATCCACAATCGCCACGGCCTGATATAGCGGTAGGCAGCTATCTTCTCCTGGCCGGTAGTTGCGGCGCGGTATTCGCTCAGACCGCTGCCGCGGTGGGAGCGGATCCGGTCGATATGAGGCTGACCGGCCAGGCTCTTGCCCTCATCCTTGGGGTGGATTACCAGGGTGCCCTGTTCGTCCAGCAGGAAGAGATAACCGCTTTTGCCGATCTTCGTGTTGTAGACAAACTGCTTGAAGTCCGGCTCTTTGTAGGCATCGGGCCTGATGGCGGCAATGTAGGAGATGCTGTTTTCCAGGGAGTCGGCAATAGTGGTAACATCAGCCTTCATGATGGCGATGATCTGCCGCTCGGCAATGACATAGGAGACGGAAATGCTCATGATGACCGCCAGACAGCCAAGTGTCAGCAGCAGCACGAGTCTCGATTTTATAGATGTAAACATGGACCTGATTCTCCCTGAGGCGCTGCCTGACAGGATGCTTGAGCTGCGCTCCTAATTATTGACGACGTTCACCGGGTTACCGGCGATGAAAGCGGCAATATTGCCTGCTACTATGTTCATCAGCCTCTTCCGGGCAGCCAGCGAGGCCCAGGCGATATGCGGGGTGAAGATGCAGTTGTCGGCTTTGAGCAGCGGATTGTCTGCCAGCATCGGCTCATGTGCTACCACATCCAGACCTGCACCGGCTATCACTCTCCGGTTGAGAGCATCGGTCAGGTCGGCCTCGTTCACCAGCCCGCCGCGAGCCACGTTGATGAGGAATGCAGTCGGTTTCATCCGGGCAAGCAGGGAGGCACTGACGAAGCCGGTATTTTCGGGTGTCTGCGGACAGTTGAGAGACACCACGTCGCTACTGGCAAAGAGCTCTTCCAGGGGAACGAAACGGACCGGCACCGGGCCGGGGTCAGCCGGAATACGCGGGGCATGGGCGATTACCTTCATGCCGAAGGCACTGGCGACCCTGGCCACGGCCCGGCCGATGGTGCCGTAGCCGACGATTCCCATGGTGAGACCGTCCAGTTCGACGATGGAGCTTTTCCAGAAAGAGTGGTCCGGACAACTGGTCCACTCCCCGGCCTTGACGGCGGCATCGTGCAGACCGACCCGCGTGGTCAGCTCCAGGAGCAGGGCAAAGGCGGTCTGCACCACCGATTCGGTGGAGTAGGCCGGGATGTTGGAGACCGGGATCCCCCGCCTGGCGGCAGCAGCTGCATCCACGTTGTTGTAGCCCGTGGCAAGGAGCGAGATGTAGCGCAGCTGCGGCAGCGCATTGATGATCGCTTCGGTCAGCTTGGCCTTGCTGGTGAGGATGATCTCCGCATCGCGGGCCCGCTCCAGTATGAGTTCGGCCGGCGTCCGGTCGTAGACCGTGCACTCGCCCAGTACTTTCACCGGGGTCCAGGGGTTGTCACCGGGGTTGATGGTGTAGCCGTCGAGGATGACAATCTTCATGCCTTCTCCTTTTTAACATAAATGTAGTCTGAAGCCGGACAGGCGCGACTTCGGACTCTTATCCTGTTCAGAACAGCCTGTCAATCAACTCAAAGTCGATATCCGTTTCAGCCAGGCTGCGTATCAGGTCGAGTTTTTCGCTGTCTGCAGCGGTGATTTTGGATACATCCTCGGTGATGATGCGGTACAGGCCGGCAGTGGTGTGCTCTTCGGCGCGCATGTAGGGAATGTTGCTGCGATCGAGGATCATCTGCGTAATGGTGCTGACCGGGGCGGTGCCGGGAATGACCAGACCGACGATCAGGGAGCGGTAAAGCGGTATCTTGTAGAGATGCGCCAGGGTCACCAGCAGTTCATCACGGCTGCTGGTGACAATCAGCAGGGACGGTTCACGCAGCAGCTCGGTGACCCGTTGGGTCGATGCGGCCCCGATCTGGACATGGTGGATGATCCTGCCGATTTCACGCCGGTTGCCGTGCAAAGGCAGGCCGAGCAGCTTGGCCACCCGCCGGAGCGTCGGATTCGCCAGGATCGGCTGATAATCGATCCCGCCGATGACAGTCATGAATTCATCTTCCATGGCCCGCCTGAGATAATACAGGGTCCGCGTCCGCTTTTCCGGGATCAGCTTGTTGGCCAGCACGGCGCGCACGTCGACTCCTTCCTTCTGGAATAGGGCCAGGCCCATAAAGATCTTGTCGACGACACTGCCCAGGCCGCCGCCGGTCACCATGAGCACGGAGGCATTGAGCAGCCGCGCAATGCGGGCATTGGATGTTTTCATCACCGAGCCGACACCGGGGTGTCCCGACCCCTCTATGATGATGAAATCAGACCTTTTTTCCAGCTCGGCATAGGCGCGGATGATCTGCTGGTGGATTTCATCCGGGGAAATATCCCCATCCACGACCCGGCGGGTGGTGTCGGGGTGGACCACAACCGGCGACATCCAGCGCAGCTCCTTTTCCATGCCGAAAACCTGGGCTATCAGGGCGGCATCCTTGTCCACCGTGCTGCCATGGAACCTGACCGGCTTGGGACCGAGGGGCTTGATAAAGCCGACCCGCTTGTACTTTTTCAGGGCCAGATGCATCAGTCCGATACAGGTGGTGGTCTTGCCGCAGTTCTGTCCCGTAGCGGCGATGAAAATATTTTTTGCCATGATCGTTTCCCTCGTGGGACATAGCATCAAAAATCAACGTTATGTTCATACTATAGCATTTTTTTGTTCCTAATTGATGGCGGAGAGGAAATTAGAGCCAAACCGTACCCCCCCCTCCTTGCCAAGGAGGGGGGGTACGGTTTGGCTGATAAAAAAAGAGCCGGGGAACGTCTCCCCCGGCTGCGAAAGGAGTACACTGGCAAAATGTACTCGTACCAATTTGTCCTAGTTTCCCTGTTTGCAGGCTACCTTCAGCTGCGGGGTATATTGCTGCATCGCTTCGCGCAGCAGCGTGGAGATGTTCTTGCGGGTGCTCCGCTTCATCGCGTCCATGAAAGCCTTTTCCTCATCGGTAATCCGTATGGAAAGGACATTGTATTTCGGGTGTTCCTTGTATTTTGCCATGATGATTTCTCCGCTTGACTTGGCCTGTGAATACGGCAGGTGGCAGCTGCCTGCATTCGAGCTGACGTGCCGCTTCTGCACTTCTAAACTCATGTCGCTGCAGCCGATCGGCTGCGGACGCTCCATTTCGTTAAGAAGTGAGACGAAGCAGCCCTAAGGCTCTCATCCAGGCAACTGCCACCTGCCTCTGGCATCCTTGTGCTACGGTTTGTAAACCTTGAGCAGCGCCTGGGCCATTTCCGCCGGACTGTCCGCCACGCTGATGCCGCACTCTCTGAGCACCGCTACCTTCTCCGTGGCCGTACCCTTGCCTCCGGAGATGATTGCCCCGGCATGGCCCATCCTTTTTCCCGGAGGGGCGGTGACCCCGGCGATGTAGGCGGCCACCGGCTTGGTCATGTGCTCTTTCACGAAGTACGCCCCCTCTTCCTCGGAGGTGCCGCCGATCTCGCCGATCATGATGACCGCCTCGGTGTCGGGGTCGGCTTCGAAGAGTCTCAGGACATCCAGGTGATTGGTTCCGTTGACCGGGTCGCCGCCGATGCCGACGCAGGTGGACTGGCCGAGGCCGAGGCAGGTCAGCTGCCAGACCGCTTCGTAGGTGAGGGTGCCGCTCCGGGAGACGACGCCGACCTTGCCCGGTTTGTGGATGTAGCCGGGCATGATGCCGATCTTGCACTGGCCGGGGGTGATGACGCCGGGGCAGTTGGGGCCGACCAGTCTGGTCTTCTTCCCCTTCATGTACTGCTTGACCTTGACCATGTCGAGGACCGGAATCCCTTCGGTGATGCAGCAGACCAGTTCGATGCCGGCATCGACCGCTTCCATGATGGAGTCGGCGGCAAAGGGCGGCGGTACGTAGATGACCGAGGCGGTGGCCCCGGTTTTGGCAACGGCATCGATGACTGTGTCGAAGACGGGAAAGCCGTCAATGACTGTCCCCCCCTTGCCGGGGGTGACCCCGCCGACCATCTGGGTGCCATACTCTCTTGCTCCCTGGGCATGGAAGAGGCCGGTGGCGCCGGTGATCCCCTGGGTTATGACCCTGGTGTTCCTGTTGATCAGAATGCTCATTTCTTGCCTCCTTTCACGGCCTGGACGATTTTCTGGGCAGCGTCGGCCATGCCGTCGGCAGCTACGATGTTCAGACCGCTTTCAGCCAGGATCTCCTTGCCCCGGGCCACATTGGTCCCTTCGAGGCGGACGACCAGCGGCACTTTGAGGGAGACCTGTTTGGCAGCTTCGACAACGCCGGTGGCGATGATGTCACACTTCATGATGCCGCCGAAGATGTTGACGAGGATCCCTTTGACGTTCTTGTCCGAGAGGATGAG
>JBGQLM010000001.1:0-101660 GCA_041500085.1 Geobacteraceae bacterium | reverse complement strand
CCTGCGCCCCAGCTGCTTGCGATCCTTCCGCAGCTGCATCTTTTCGAGCTGCTGAACCTTTGCCTTCTCTCCGAAATTACCCCTGATCAGAAAGTCGCTGCCGAGCGGGCGATCATTCAGCGTCTTCCCCTGACCCCGCTTGGCAACAGGCTTACCCTGGCCAGACGGGCGACTTCGGCACTTCTTGAAGCCCTCATGAAGGAGGGTGATCCGCGAATTGTCGAGATCTGCCTTGTAAACCCGAGACTCAAGGAGGGTACGTTGTTTCAGTTTGTGCGCAGCGGAGCCGCAACTGCCGAGACTATATCAATGGTTGCACGCAGCCCTCGCTGGCAGAACCGGCATACTCTCAGGGAGGCCATCCTGAGCAATCCAAAGACCCCGTTGGTCTGGTTCACGCTCTGGCTTCCGGGGATGAAGCTCCCGGAGATAAAGCGGCTTGTCTTGTCGAACCGTCTGACCTCTGCGCAGAAAAAGGCTGTCGAGGAGCGATTGAAGAGACGTTAAAGCCTTTATTTGGTTGTTCCGTACCATCTCCGTACCACGAACTCTTTCCCGCCGTTTTTGATAACATCCGCCGGGTTCCTTTTCTTCATGACCTCACGTAATGTATCGGCAATCGAGCGGATTCGAACTCCCTTGTCAGGCTCATGGCAGACAAGATGACTCTCGATAATGTTGCCTCCGTCAATCACGATCATTACGTGTCCAGGCCAGACGAGCAGGTCGAGAGGTTGCAGCAGAGACGCGATCTCCTTCTGACTCTTTCCGGCTACACTGACCGGAGCGCCGAACTCCAGCAGTGCGGATGTGTTCCGCGGTGTGTAGCCTCCTGTTGCTTCGTAAAGCAGCCCGGAGCAATCTACCCCTGCCAGCTGCCAGAGTCTCCGGTCTGACCTGCTCAGGGAAGGACTGCCCGAAGGTGGATACCATATAGTCATTTCCGGCACCCCTGCAGCGACATTGCCGCCCCAGACATAGCCGGTACCGGCTCTCTTCTTCATGGAAGAGATGACTTCATTCCTCGGAGGTAGCGTCTTTCGCCTCTCTACTGGTCTTGCGGCGGATACCGTAACCGCTCCGGCATCCACGAAATAGCCGCTTCTGGATGGATACGGGTACTCATCGGTTGTGACACGAAAGATTTTCCGGCCATTGATCTGCAACTCCTCTTCGATCCTGAAAACGGTCCCGGGAAGGGCCACGAACTCCAGCGACCGGAGTTGACCGCAGCTGTCCTTCTGAAGAGTATTCCCGTCTTTACCGCCGAAAACGGAGGCGAAGTCGGGGGTGTTCAGCACTGGCGCATGGGTTGCAGCAACAGCAAAGAGCCTGTCAGCTGCATAAGCGCTGACTTGAAGTGCAAGGATGAGAAGGATTGCGGCAGCAGATCGTATCATGAGTCCCTCTACTTGAGCAGCAGCTGGTGCAGCAGCGCAGCCGCTATCCAGACTGCAAAGCTGACGGTGAGGGTGGCCGGAAGCTGGAAGCCTCTTTTCAGGCAGAACCAGGCAGCGCCGAAAAAAAGCATCGTCGGGATCACGCCGAAAAAAACCCCTTCCACATAAGCCGGGAGCAGGGCCTTGTCGTCCGGGCTGTCATGGTGAAGCCAGAGCAGGACGATGAGCGAAGTAAGCGGCATGGTGGCGATCAGCCCGCCGAGGGAGGGGAATCTCCTGCCGAGCCAGACGCAGAGGAGGATAATGAGGTTGGAGATGAAGAGCTTCAGCGCAAACTGCATAAGTCGTCCCTCTCTACAGCCCTGCTCCAACAGAGTCGCTCGATCACGCAACTGAATGCACTGTCCAGGGGCGCATTAAAGGTGAGCGGTCTATTGTCAACCGGGTGATTAATGACGAGTGAAGAGGCATGCAGCAGAAGCCGGGGGCAGCCGAACTCCTCCCGGAAAAACCGGTTATGCCGTCCTTCACCGTAATTTACATCGCCGACAAGCGGATGAAAGATATGCTTGAAATGCCGCCTTATCTGATGGCGTCGGCCGGTGCGCGGGGTGACCTCGACCAGGGAGTAGCGCGAGGTTCGGTATCTGCCGACCGGGAAGGGGAGCTCTGTTTCTGCAAGCCGCCGGTAAGCGGTTACGGCTTCCTGCGGTTCCTTCCCTTCCTGACGGTACGGATCGTGTTTGTCCTGCTCCTCAAGTAGCGGGTGGTCAATTATTCCTTCTGCGGGTGTAATGCCGCGGGCAACTGCCAGGTAGCGCTTGGTTACGGCTCCTTGCGCAAAGGAGGCAGTCAGGATTGACGCAATTTCAGGGGTGAGGGCAAAGAGGAGTACGCCGGAGGTCGGCCGGTCCAGGCGGTGGACGGGGTAGACCCTTTGTCTCAGGAGATCCCGGGCCATCTGCAGGGCGAATCTCTTCTCGTGGCGGTCGATAAAACTGCGGTGCAGCAGGAGCCCTGCCGGTTTGTTGAAGACGGCTATAGATTCGTCACGGAAGAGGAGGGCAAGCGGCTCCATGGCTCTGCCGGTCAAGGCAGGACCGAGAGCAGTGCCTGTTCGATCTTGGCCACGTCGACCATGGTGTTGAAGCATGGCCCGTTCGGCCGGTCGTTGAGGACTCCTATGACCGGGAGAGGGTAACAGTCCTTGATGCCGGAGGTGAGGTCGCGCTCGCAGGCAACGGCTATGACGAGTTTCGGACGCTTCTCTACGATGACTTTGCGGGCCAGGGTACCGCCGGTAGCAACAGAGATGTCGATACCGAACTTTTCGCCGATCTCGGCCAGTCCCCTGATGTCGCATCTGCCGCAGCGGATGCACTTCTGTATGCCGCCGGTCACCTTGATGTCGCAGTCAAAGAGCTGCAGGCAGTGCGGGAGGAGAATGAGTATCCGGTCAGGTTTTACGGCCAGCTTCTGCGATTCGACGAGGCTGTTGTTCATCGCGACGAATGACTGGCGTATGGTGTCTTTGGAAATGCCGAGAACTCTGCCGAGAAGCTCGATCGCAGGGAGGAGGAATTTGATCACGACCAGACGCATGAAGCGGGTGAAGAAGATATCCTTGCCAAGAGCAGTAGTCAGGATAAGAAGGAATGTCCCGAGAATGGCCAGGCCGGAGAGAATTGCAAAGGTGAATCCGACGTAGCCTGGAAGGTCGGGATGGATGTTCGTCAGGCCTTTTGTCGGAATCCACCAGCCGAGATAGATGATCCCGACGATCAGGAGGCAGGTCACCCCCATCAGGGCGACGAATAATCGTTTGCGGGGTTTCAAGAAAAAGTGCTCCCCGGTTCTATCCGGAAACCTGACAGGAACTCTGCGGCTTTAAGTCTCTTCTTCCCTTCAAGCTGCAGATCCTCGATGATTATGCTGCCGTCTCCACAGGCTGCTTCAATACCGTCCTTGCCCGCAGACAGAACCACACCTGGCGCTCCTGACGAGGAGCCTGTCCTGACGGCATGGACCTTGAGAGCCTTGCCGTCGATCTTTGTGGATGCTCCCGGCCATGGAGTCATCCCCCTGACCAGATTCAGGATACTGCTGGCGGAAGAGTCCCAGCGGATCTCCCCCATCTCCTTTTTCAGCATCGGAGCATAGCTGCTGAGCGAGTCATCCTGTTTTTCCGGAGAGAGCTTTCCTTCCCTGAGAAGGTCGAGGGTTTCGGCCATGGCCTGAGCGCCCAGCACGGAAAGCCGGTCGTGAAGCGAAGAGGCGGTCTCTTCAGGGGAAATTGGAATCTTTTTTTTCAGGAGCATGTCGCCGGTATCGAGCCCGACATCCATCACCATGGTGGTGATGCCGGTTGCTGTTTCGCCGTTGATGATGCACCAGTTAATCGGCGCTGCACCGCGGTATTCAGGAAGAAGAGAGGCGTGAACATTGATGCAGCCGAGACGGGGTATGTCAAGGAGGGCTTTCGGGAGGATCTGTCCGAAGGCTATGACGACGATAAGGTCGGGACGATAGGATCGTATCTCTTCAATCGCTTCAGAAACCCTGACTTTCTGCGGCTGCAGGACCGGTATGCCGTGCTGTTCTGCAAGCACTTTGACCGGAGGCTGCTGCATCTGCTGACCTCGGCCTTTCGGACGGTCAGGCTGGGTGACTGCGGCAACGACCTTCTCGCCGCGGTCGATCAGCATCTGGAGGGTTGGACAGGCGAACTGTGGTGTCCCCATGAAGATAATACGGAGGGGGGGCATCAGTCATTCCCCTCCTGCTCCAGACTCCTGCGATATTTGCGCCGGAAGATGTCTCTTTTGAGCTGTGAAATGTGGTCGATGAAGAGAATGCCGTCAAGGTGGTCGATTTCATGCTGGAAGGCGATGGCAAGGAGTCCTTCTGCTTTCCAGGTCATCTCTTCGCCGTCGATATCAAGCCCCTTGACGACAACTTTTGCATGGCGCCGGACGTTTGCCGCATATTTGGGTACGGAAAGACACCCTTCCTCTTCAAAGGTCTCACCCTCGGCATGTATGATGACAGGGTTGATCGCCGTGATCAGCTCAGGCGGTTCGTCCTTGCCCGCGACATCAATGACAATGATGCGCTGGTGAACTCCTATCTGCGGGGCTGCAAGACCGACACCCGGAGCGTCGTACATCGTTTCCGCCATGTCTGAAGCAAGCTCGCGGGTCTTTTCGTTGATGACCGCTACGGGCGCGGATTTCTTTTTCAGTTCTGGATCCGGATATGTGAGTATGGTTCGTATCATGGTTTACCTTTCATTCTAATCAACCCAGTATATTAACTTGACGCCAAAATTGCAATTTCTTCCTTATAACCGGATGCCCTCTTGACAGAGCTGGCAAATTTGTTGTACTTACCGGTAGGTAAGCATCTTTTCGTGCGGGGCATAATGGAAAAAATTCTGTCACAACCAGTTCAGGAGAATCCGGCGGTTCGCGAAAGGCTGCTTGTAGAGGCTCTCCGGCTCTTCACCTCCAGGGGGTTTTCGGCAACCACGGTCCGGGAGATAGTCGAGGCGGCCGGTGTTACCAAGCCGGTGTTGTACTACTATTTCGGCAGCAAAGAGGGGCTTTATCTTGAGATCATGGAGGGGATCAGCCGGGTTTTCGAGCAGAGGGTCAACGAACTGCAGCTGTTATCGGGAAGCGTCCGGGAGCGTTTGATCCACTTCTTTACCGGGATCTACAAAGGCGCCCATGAGAACCTTCAGACCGTCAGACTGGCATACTCGATCTATTACGGCCCTCCTCAAGGGGCGCCGTTCGTGGATTTCAACTGCTTTTTCGACCGGACTCTCGAGATCGTAGATAATCTGCTGTCAGAGGGAATCGGAAGCGGCGAGATCCGTCCTGTTGACCGGAATACCCTCACGTGGGCTCTTGTCGGCTGCCATAACACTATACTTGAAGAGCAGGTCTGCCGGTCGTCGCCAAGGATGGATTGTGAATCTCTGGTAAAGGTCCTGAACATGATTCTTGACGGCTGCTGTCGTGGAAAATAAGGGGTAACATGATGAAATTAAACAGATATTTTCTGCTGTTGCTCGGGTTGTCTTTGCTCCCCGCTTGCGGAGGGAAGGAGGGGAAGCCTGCACAGGCGGTCAAACCTCCGGTAGCCGTAGAAACGGCTTCTGCTGTCCCGCAGAAACTTGCCGAAGGGGTCGATGTCAACGGTTCGCTTGATCCCAAGTTCTGGGCGGACGTGAAGACGCAGATTCCCGGCCTTGTAAAGCAGGTGTATGTTACTGAATGGGTTCGTGTTGCCAAAGGGACTCCTCTGGCACGTATAGATATCGCTGAGACAGAGGCGCTGGTCAAGCGGGCTGAGGCCGCTCTGGAGGCTGCAAAAGCCGGACATGCCCAGGCACAGGTCTCGCTTGTCCGTGCCGAGCGCGAACAGGCGCGGGCCCTCAAACTCAAGGAGTCCGGTCTTGCAACGCAGCTGTCGATTGACGATTCACGTACCGAAACGGATGCAGCAAAGGCACGTGTGGAGTCTGCCAGAGCCCAGATAAGGGTGGCCGAGGAGGATTTCCGCCAGACAAAGGCAAGGCTTGCAAAAGGTCTGGTAAGTTCACCCATAGATGGGGTTGTTGCCATGCGCGAGGTGAACGTTGGCGATCTTGCCAGCGATGCTGCTGCCGGAAAGCCGATCTTCAGGATTGTCGACAACCGTCTCCTGAACCTCACCGTAACAGTTCCATCCGTAGATTCTGCAAAGGTCAAGGTCGGGCAGCCACTCAATTTTACGGTCGATGCCCTGCCCGGGAAGACTTTTACCGGAAAAGTCATGTTCGTGAATCCGGAACTCTCGGCTGCAGACCGCTCGCTCAAGGTCATAGCAGAGGTGAGGAACATGCCGGAGCTGCTTAAAGGGGGTCTCTTTGCCAAAGGGAGGATCGTGACTGGAGAGCGCAACAATGTCATTCTTGTCCCGAGAAGCGCGATCTCAGGGCTGGATCTCGCTTCAGGCAAAGGGGTCATCAATACGGTTTCAGATGGTGTGGCAAAGAGGATCGAGGTCAGGACAGGCTCTGTCAGCGGCGAAATGATAGAGATTGTTTCAGGGATCAAAGCCGGGGAGCAGTATGTCGTCCGTGGCGGGTTCAATCTCAGGGATGGCGACAGGGTCACGGTTGCATCGGGCGTAAATCCGGCAGTAGGGAAAGGGGGCAAATAAGATGGAAAGCAGCATACTTTTTGTCTATAACGCCGACAGCGGGATGTTCAACACCCTTACCGACATTGCTCACAAGATCTTCTCGCCGCAGAGCTATTCGTGCAACCTTTGTGCTATAACCTACGGCAACTTTGCGATCAGGGCCGAATGGAAGGAGTTCCTGGAATCTCTGGAAATCGGGCTTGAGTTCCTGCATCGCGATGAATTTATAGAGAAGTACGGACTGTCGGAGCAGGCTCTTCCGGCGGTTTTCCTGAAAAAGGGTGAGGAGCTTGAACTCTGGATAACTGCAGATGAGATAAATCGCTGCAGCTCTGTAGATGACCTCAAGAGACTGATGTCGGGCAAATTGGCAACAGAATAACAAAGACAAGGAACCCCGGATGATCCTCTCCGACTTATCTATTAAACGACCGATATTCTCGACCGTAATGATGCTGGCTCTGGTGACTCTCGGCATCTTCTCCTACAAGCGTCTGGCGCTCGAGATGTTTCCGAATGTCGAGTTCCCGCTGGTCTCGGTAATCACGACCTTTCCGGGAGCTTCGCCGGAAACGGTGGAACGGGAAGTCTCCAAGCGGATCGAGGATTCGGTGAACCAGATAGCGGGAGTGAAGCATGTCTTCTCGACCTCCCGCGAAGGTGTCTCCACGGTCATGGTGCAGTTCCAGTTGGAGCAGAAGGTGAATGACAGCGCCCAGGAGGTTCGCGCCAAGATAGGTTCGATACGGGGCACTCTTCCGGAGGGGATCGAGGAACCGATCATCCAGAAACTGGATTTCAATGCCGCACCGGTCGCAGCTCTGGCCGTGCAGTCTTCCACGCTCTCGCCGCGCGATCTGACCATTTTGGTGGAGAAACGGATCAAGAAGCGGTTCGAGACTGTTGCCGGCGTCGGCAAGGTGGAGATGGTCGGCGGCAGAAAACGTGAGATAAGTGTCGATCTCGATCCGGCAAGGCTCGACAGCCTTTGCCTGGGGGTGAATGATGTCGTCGCCGGCATCCGCTCGGAAAACACGAACACACCGCTTGGCCGCCTGACAAAAGGGACTGCCGAGTACCCTATGCGGATCGAAGGGAAACCGGAACGTGCCGAGTCGTATGCCTCCATGGCTTTTGCGACCAGGAACAACAGGGCCATCCCGCTGTGCGAGGTAGCAAAGGTCTCGGACAGCACAGAGGAGAAGCGGAAGCTTGCCCTGATAAACGGCGAACCTGCCATCGGTCTTGATATTTACAAGCAGTCGGGCGGCAACGAGGTAGCCCTGGTCGACAGTGTCAAGAAGACCATCGAAAAGGTGAAAAAGGAGCTCCCGCCAGGGGTGACCCTCTCAATGGTGCGTGACGGCACCATCATGACCCGGGATTCACTGGCCGACGTCAAGGATACCCTGATCATCGGCGGGATACTTACCATCCTGATCGTGTTCTGTTTCATCAACTCCTGGCGCTCGACCGTCATTACCGGTGTAACCCTCCCCATTTCGGTGATCTCCGCCTACATTGTCATGTATGCCCTCGGGATGACCCTGAACGTCATGACCCTGATGGCGCTCTCCCTTGCCATAGGGATGCTGATAGACGACGCCATTGTTGTGCGGGAGAACATTGTCCGCCACCTGGAGCGGGGGGAAGACCATCTGTCGGCGTCCCGCTTCGGCACCTCGGAGATCGGGCTGGCGGTCTTTGCCACCTCCATGTCGATCATTGCCGTATTCATTCCGGTTGCGTTCATGAAGGGGATTGTCGGCCGCTTCTTCTACCAGTTCGGCATCAGTGTCGCTTTTGCGGTGCTCGTCTCACTCTTCGTCTCCTTTACCCTCGATCCGATGCTCTCCTCGCGCTGGCACGACCCCTCGATACATATGCAGGGGAAGCGGAAAGGGATCGCACGGTGGCTGGAGAAATTCAACGGCTGGTTCGACAAATCTGCCGACAGATACAAAAGCGCCATCGGCTGGGCACTGGACCACAGAAAGAGCGTCATGGCTATTGCTGTTGCCGCTTTCATCCTGGGGTTGATGATTTTCGGGACTCTTGAGTCGTCATTCATGGCGCCTTACGACAAGGGAGAGTTCCAGATATCTTTCAAGACCGCGCCGGATGCGAGCATGGCCGAGACGGAGAATCGGCTGGATGTGCTCTTGGGGGCTTTGAAAGGGATACCGGAGATAGATCACACCTATGCGACAATCGGGGCGGGAGATAACGGCACTGTCAGGGATGGTCTGATCTACCTGAAACTGAAGGAACGGAAAGAGCGGAAGCGGAATCAGTTTGAGCTCCAGCGGGCCGCACGGGAGAAGTTTCGAACTGTTGCCGGGATCACTTTTTCCATCGAAGAGGTCGGTCAGATCGGGGGTGCTCAAAAACCTCTGAATGTCAATCTCAAGGGTGATGATCTGACGACTCTCAAGCAGCTCGGAGTGAAACTGAAAGAGGAGCTTTACAAGGTGCCGGGTATTGTCGATCTTTCGGTTACCCTGGAGCACGATATCCCGGAGTACCGGCTGAGTATCGACCGCGAGCGGGCACTCTCCGCCGGCGTGACCACGAACGAAATTGTCGCTTCCCTGAGCCGTCTGGTCGGCGGCGAGGCGATAAGCACCTTCGAGGACGAGGAGGGGGATGCTGTGGATGTCAGGGTCCGTCTTCCCGAGTCCCTGCGCCGTGATCCGTCGCAGGTGAGCAGCCTCAAGGTTTCAATCCCCAATGGTGCCGGAGGGACAAGGCTGGTCCCGCTGGCAAATCTCGTGTCCGTGCGCACAGCCGCTTCGCCGACCGAGATAAACCGTCGCGACCTGGCGCGGCAGGTCACGGTCAGCGCAAATCTCGACAACCTACCCATCGGCACGGCGGCAAAGCATGTGGAAGCTGCCGCGAAGAGAATAAACATGCCTCCCGGCTATTCGATCAATCTTTCCGGTGAGGCTGAAGATATGGCGGAATCGTTCGGCTACATGGGGGAGTCGCTTCTGTTGGCGATCGTCTTTGTCTTTCTCATCCTGGCGGCGCAGTTCGAGTCTTTCTTCGAGCCGTTCGCCATCATGCTCTCCTTGCCGCTCTCCATCGTCGGCATGGCAGGGATGCTGAAACTGACCGGCGACACGATCAATATCATGAGCCTGATCGGTCTGATCATGCTGATGGGGTTGGTGACGAAAAACGCGATCCTGCTGGTGGACTACGCGAAGGTGCTGCAGCGGCGGGACGGCATGAACCGGCGCGATGCCGTCATCCTGGCAGGGCGGACCCGGCTCCGGCCGATAGTCATGACGACGCTTGCCATGATCTTCGGGATGCTGCCGCTTTTCCTGGCGATCGGCGCCGGCGCCGAAATGCGTGCCCCGATGGCGAGGGCGGTTGTCGGAGGCCTTATGACCTCGACTCTGCTTACGTTGCTGGTCGTGCCGGTTATGTATACCCTTATGGACGATTTAGGCGGCTGGATGAAGCGGAAGTGGCAAAAACATTGACGGCATGTGAAGGGGAAAATCAGAACCGTAAAACCTTTGAAACGCAAAGACGCAAAGAACGCAAAGAAAATCACGAATAACATCTTTAATCCTTCGTCCGATCCTGTTTGGACTTTTTCGATTGCTTTGCGTTATCTTTGCGCCCTCTGCGTCTTTGCGTTAAAGAATTTTTTTTGAATCGAGACGAAACAGCCCCAAGGCACTCATTACGGCAGCAAGCAGCACGGCAAAGACGGGAGCAGAATGAACAGCAAAATTCTGATAAGCGATTTCGACGGCACCATGACGGCACAGGATTTCTACACGGTCGCCCTCAAGCGGCTTCCTGCCGAAGCAGCAGGCTACTGGGCACTTTATGAAAAAGGGGAACTTTCCCACTTCAGTGCCCTTGCCGCGATTTTTGCGATGCTTACGGTCGATGAGGCTGAGTACGCCGGCATGCTTGAAGAGATGGGACTGGAAGAGGGGATAGAAAGCAGGGTGGCAGAGCTTTCCTGTGCCGGATGGGGGGTGGAGATCGCTTCTGCCGGCTGCAGCTGCTATATAGAAAGGCTCCTCGGATCGAGAGGCCTCAGCATTCCGCTTCATGCAAATCCGGGCATCTTCAGCCCTGCACAAGGGGTCGTCATGGGACTTCCCGAAGGAGAGGAGTACTTTTCACCCGAGACCGGCGTGGACAAGAAGATGATTGTCAGCAAACTTCAGGGCAGGGGTGTCGATGTCGCCTATGCAGGTGACGGAAGGCCCGACCTGGCTCCTGCCCTGCTCCTCCCCCCGAACCGCCGTTTTGCCCGTGGCTGGCTTGCCGATGAACTGACGAGACTCAAGGAACCGTTTACCCGCTTCGCACTCTGGAGTGAGATCGCAACGACTCTGATTGGAGGTCCAACATGCTGAACAACACGATCATATCCATCCCTTCACTCGTCAGGATCAAACGGGGCGCTCTGGAGCGGCTCGGCGTCTACTGCAGCAGGTGCGGTTTCGACCGCGTGGCCCTGGTGGTCAGCAGCGACCTTCCGGCCGGGCTGCTCGAAACGACCATGGCAGCGCTTGCCTCAAGCGGTGTGACCATAGATTATTCGGAAAGCTGCAACAATGCAGCCTTCGAAGAGGCGCAGAGGATCTTCGTCGCCCTCCCTGTCGGAGTCTCCGCGGTCATCGGGGTGGGCGGGGGGAGAGCTCTGGACGTTGCCAAGTATTCCGCGTTCCTGGCTCGACTTCCGTATGTTGCCGTACCGACGTCGCTTTCCAACGACGGTTTCTGCAGTCCCGGGGTGAGCCTGGCCGTGGAGGGGCGCAAACGCTCCCTGCCGGCTGCCATGCCGTACGGCGTCGTTATCGATACCGCGATCTGTCTGGCCGCACCGGAAGCGCTCTGGTTCTCCGGGGTCGGAGACCTTTCGGCAAAGTTGACTGCGGTGCGCGACTGGAAGCTTGCCTTTCACGCCGTGGGTGAACCGGTCAATGATTTTGCTGCGCTCCTTTCGGATGCTACGGTGTACCAGTTCATCTCCAGGCCGGTGCGGGATGAGGAGGGTGTGCGCCTGCTTGCCACATCGCTTATGCTGAACGGGATCGCTATGGAGGTCTGCGGCTCTTCGCGACCGGCCAGTGGTAGCGAGCATCTGATCTCCCATGCGCTTGACCGTATTTCGGCCCGGCCGAGGCTTCACGGCCTCCAGGTGGGTGTGGCAGCCTACCTGGTCAGCCTGCTCCAGAACGGGCAGAGTCTGACCATCGCAGGACTCTTCGAAAATAGCGGTTTCTGGGATGCAGTACGCTCCGATCCGCTGGATGCTGGCGAATGGATCGAGGCAGTACGGATAGCTCCGGCCGTCAAGAGCGGCTTCTATACGGTGCTCTCTTCCAGGGAGTGCAGCAGCGAAGTCGAGAGGCTCATCCGCGAGGATATCGCCCTGAAAGGGTGCTTCAGATAATGGCCTCTTCTGTTTGCGAAGCACCTTGCGTGCTGCTTGATGCTACCGGCACCGGTGATTTTGGCCGCTCCTGGCGCTTCAGCGGGTATGTCGAGACCCTGCAGGCGCTGGAGCCTGCCGAGATCGCCCCCCTCCTCTCCAGGGTCGAGGCGTCTGCGGCTGATGGTCTTCATGCGGTCGGATTCATCTCGTATGAGGCGGCAAACGGGCTGAATCCCGACCTTCCGGCAGTTCCTCCGCTTGAGGGGCTCCCTCTGGCATGGTTTGCGCTCTTCAGGGAGAGATCCGAAGCAGTCGCCGGGGAAACGACGGTCCCAGAGCCGGCAGCATCCCCGATCCTGAAGCCGGATTTCGACTCCGGGCGCTATCTTCATACTGTCGGACGCATTCAGGAGTACATTGCAAAGGGTGACACCTATCAGGTCAACTATACGTTCCGGATGAACGGTGTTTTCAGCGGCGACCCCCTCCGGCTCTACCGGGAAATAGCCTGCGGTCAGGGGGCCTCATTCAATGCATACATCGATACCGGACGGTTCGCGGTCATCTCCGCTTCACCGGAGCTCTTCTTCTCCCTCAAGGACCGCCTGATCAGGGTCCGTCCGATGAAGGGGACCGCCAGACGGGGACGATGGGCGGAAGAGGATGGATTGCAGGTCAGCAGACTCAAGGGGAGCCCCAAGGAGCGTGCCGAGAACCTGATGATCGTGGACCTGCTGCGGAACGATCTCGGAATCGTGGCCGAAACAGGTTCGGTAAAGGTCGAGTCACTCTTCGAGGTCGAGACTTATCCCACTCTGCACCAGATGACATCTACCGTGTCAGCCACAGTCAGGGAAGGGGTCGGTCTTGCAGATATCATTGCAGCCCTTTTCCCGTGCGGCTCGGTCACCGGCGCTCCCAAACGGCGGAGCATGGAGATAATCGAAGAGCTCGAAGCCGGGCCGAGAGGCGTCTACTGTGGTGCTGTCGGTTATGTCGCCCCCGGAGGCGAGGCGCTGTTCTCGGTTGCCATCAGGACTCTTCTGTATGACAGGGAAAGGCGGCAGCTGTCGCTTGGGATAGGGAGCGGTATAACGACCGATTCGGCAGCTCCGGATGAATACCTGGAGTGCATGACCAAGACGGACTTTCTTTTTCCTAAAGCCGAAGGTTTTCACCTGATCGAGTCACTGCGGCTGGAAAACGGAGCATATTCGCTTCTGAAACGTCATCTGGAGCGGCTTCGCAACTCTGCCAGGTATTTTGGATTCACTCTTGACGAGGAAGCGGTGAAGGTCGCTTTGAAAAGCCAGACAGAGGGGAAAAGCGAAGTTCACAAGGTTCGTCTGCTCGTTGCCGGGAACGGAGAGCTTGCGCTTTCGTCCGAACCGCTGGCACCTTCAGACTCTCTGCTGAAGCTCGCCATAAGCGAGCTGAGGGTAGATTCGACAGATGTCTTCCGCTTTCACAAGACGACCTGTCGCGACTTGCTGGATTCCGCCCGGACAGAGCGGCCAGACGTCGATGAAGTTGTTTTTCTCAACGAGAGGGGTGAATTGACAGAGGGGAGCTATCACAGCCTCCTGCTCCGGATAAACGGAACTATGATGACCCCTAAGCTCGATTCCGGGCTTCTCCCCGGGGTCATGCGCCAGGAGCTGCTGGAGCGGGGTGAAGCGATCGAGGGTACACTGTTCGCTTCAGACCTGTCAAAAGCGGATGAAATCTGGCTGATTAATTCTGTGCGCGGCATGCGCCGTGCCGTGCTTGTTGAAGGAGACTCGCCTTGAAATATGCATTCAGCTTATTGCTGCTGCTGGCAGCTGCGTTACCTGCTGCGGCTTCAGCCCGCACACTGACCCTTGAACAGGCGGTTTCCATAGCTCTTGAGAAAAACCGCGACATAGCCAGGGCAGGGGAGTACGCCAGGTATGTGCAGGGCAAATATGTGGACGAGCGCTCCGCAGCGCTCCCGCAGCTCAGTCTCAACGGGTCCTTTGCAGCTCTCAGCGACAGAGGTTTGCCAGCCGTTACCGGAGGGGGGAGTACCCAGTACGACAGTGCTGCAGGGTTGTCGCTCACTCAGCCGGTGTTCACCTGGGGCAAGATAGGCGCTGCGATCCGGGCGGCCGAGATCGGCTTGAAGACATCGGATGAACAGCTCCGCTTGGCCCGGCAGGCGGCAACCCGCGATGTGACCGTCGCCTTTTACAATGTGCTCCTGGCTAAAGAGTTGCTCAGGCTGGCGAATGAGAACCTGATGCAGAAGGGTAGGCATGGTGAAGAGGCGAAAAAGAGGTTTGCCGCCGGTGTCGCTACCGATTACGATGTCCTGGCCGCGGAAGTCGCGGTTGACAATGCCCGGCCGGGAGTGATCCGGGCGGAGAACCAGGTGAGACTTGCCCGCGAGAGACTCCGCTTTTATCTGGCCCTTGATGATGAAGAGGTCGATGCTTCAGGTACACTCGACCCCCTGGTCTCCCGGACTGCCCAGTTTGATGATGCCCTGAAGAGCGCTTTTGCCAACCGGCCGGAGCTGAAGGATAGCGCTTACCGTGTCGGGATCTACAGTGAACTGATAAACATAGCTTCAGCCGACAACAAGCCGAGGCTTGACCTTAAAGGGGGTGCCGGGTGGCATCAGCTTGAGTTCGCAGGAGTCAGAAACGACGGACCTGCCTGGAACATAGGCCTGTATCTATCCTTCCCTTTTTTCGATGGCATGAGAACAGATGGCAAAGTCGCTCAGGCCAGGAGCGAGCTCGCTACGAGGGAGATAGAGAAACAAAAGCTTCTGGACAACATCAGGCTTGAGGTAAGGACAGCTCTGAACGATGTAAAGGAGTCATCTGAAATATTTACAGCACTGTCAGGTACTGTCAGGCAGGCTGAACGGCTGCTTCAGATGGCAGAAAAGGGGTATGAGCTCGGAGTGAAGATCCGGCTCGAAGTTGACGATGCCCAGACCAGCCTCCTGCAGGCGCAGATCAACCGGGCAAAGGCTGCCACCGACTATCTTGTCGCAAGGGTCAATCTTGAGTGGGCCATGGGACGGCTCGGGGAGTGATGGAGGAGCTGGCTCAGGATGCTCCTCTAATGTGATTGACAGACGCAGATTCAAACTGGTATTTTCATTAAAGAACTGATTTTACGTCGTCACATTGTTGTGGAGCCTCATGCCGTGCACAAGATCCTTCTGGTCGATGATGTTAAACTTCTTCTCGAGATACAGAAAAAATATCTGGTATCTTCCGCGGTGCATATCCTGACAGCCGGCAACGGGCTGGAGGCGCTTGATATCGCCCGCAGGGAGCTCCCGGACCTTATCGTAATGGACAGGTACATGCCCAAAATGGACGGCATCAGCTGTTGCTCGGCCATCAAGGGAGATCCGAAGCTCAGGCATATACCGGTCATCATGGCCAGTAATACAGACAGCCCTGCTGAGCTGGATGAGTGCATCAGGGCGGGCTGCAGCGGCTACCTCGCCAAGCCTTTCGATGGCGAAGTTTTTCTGGGAACGCTGAAGAAATTTCTGCCTGCCATTGAGCGCCGTGCCGGTCGCATACCATTTCATGCCGAGGTGCGATTGACCATTAACGGAGCCGTCCACCCGGGGATGAGCGAAGACCTTACTCTGAGCGGCATCTATGTGGCTACAGGGGCGGCGATTTCAAAGGGCGAAGAACTAAACCTCTCTTTTGTGATCCCCGGCAGCGATTCGCCATTGGAGGCGCGTGGCAGGGTCGCCTGGGTAAACAGAAAAGGCTCGGATGGGAGAACCGGATTCAAGCCCGGGTTAGGCATCGAACTTCTGGAGATCACAGGGCAGGGGATACCTTTCCTGAGAAGAGCCGAACTTAATGTCTTTGTCTCCCGGAATTCCGGAATTGTCGTTAAGGAGCATGCTGAATGTTGAAGTTGCTGGGAAGGGTTCTCAGGCTGCCCGGGCTTCTGCTGGTCCTGTCACTTCCCGTTTCAATGGCTTTTGCCGCTGAAGCGAGGGATGACGTTGTAGCCGGTGCCCTGAAAGAAAAGAATCTGTACATCTATGGAGCTGTCGGGCGAAACGTCGCTGATCCGGTCGTAGCAGCTTTCGAAGCGAAATATCCCGGGATCAAGGTCGATTTTATCGAGATGAGCGGCTCTGAGGCTTTCAGCCGCCATATGCGCGATCTTGGCGGGAGAAGGGTGTCGGCCGACATCATCTGGAGCAGCGAGATAGAACTCCAGGCGATACTGCTGAAAGACAATTATGCTCTCAGCTATCACTCTCCCGAGAGTGGCCAGATCTATCAATGGGCAAACATGGGTGATCTCGCTTATGCCACAGCGTTTGAACCGGTTGCCATGGCGTACAACACAAAACTGGTGAACGGGAAGGATCTGCCGCATACTCACCAGGCTCTTCCGAAATCTGCAGCCGTTTTCAAAGGGAAGGTGGCACTCTGCGACCCCGAGAAGAACGGGCTTTCGTTCATGTTCCTTACCCAGGAGCAGTGGAGCGTGAAAAACTTCTGGAAACTCGTAAAGGGGTTCGAGACGGCAGGATTCCAGCAGTATGCCGATTACAAGGCCCTGCTCGACAGCATAGCAGGTGGCAGCACCCTTTTCGGCTACAATATCCCGTCGGGAGAGCTGTTCAGAAGGGCGAAGAGCGATCCTTCCCTCGGCTGGTTCTACTCTGAAGAGCAGACTCTTGCTGTTCCGCAGAGCGTGCTCATAACAAAGGGTGCGACCAATCCGAATTCTGCCAGGCTCTGGGTGGATTTTCTGCTGTCAAAACAGGCGCAGGAGATTATCTCCCAAAACAGCGACCTCTATCCGGTTCGAGGAGATGCAGAAGGCGGGGCAATAACGAAGGTGCCCCAGAAAATTCCGACCGGAAAGGCGTTCAAGCCGATTCTCCCCGGGGAGGAACTTACGAGGTACAACCAGAGCGGACTACGCCGCGGGTTTATCCTGAAGTGGAAGCAGTCGCTGAAACTGGTGAAATAGTCGACAGCCTTCTGTAACACGATCACTCGTTCAGACCATAACGGATGTAGGCGTCCCGCAGCCGGAGCAGGTGCTTCTTGAGATATGATTCTGTAAGCCGGTCGCGATTATAGAAGACGGTGGCAAGGTTGAAAGCAGGCTGGGGATTGATGGCGATGTCGCGTCCGACCTGATTCAAACCCTTGGATGCGATCTCCGTCTCCTGGGCGTAGTTCCACTCATCGCTCCCTTTCAGCTGTACAGGTGAAGGATTCATCTCCCGGCGCAACGTAAGCGGGAAGGAGAACTGGACCCCTCCGGCATGGATTCGCTCGTCAGCAGCTGAGCGGACATTCTTGTAGTAGACCGAAAAGGCCGTGTCGCCGAAAAAGCGCTTCAGTTCGACAGTGAAACCCGTATCCCTGCTCCAGAAGCGCCCGGCGGTTGCTTCAAGGTAAAGGTCGAGAGGGGCATAGCGATAACGGTAGGCCCCCAGGTAGACCTCGTTGCGGGCATGGGTCTGCGAGTTCTCGGCAAACGCCTGACGGAGCCGGAAACGGTGGGTGCCGTCGCCCGGCTGCCAGAGCAGTTCGTTCAGGGTGCCGTTGCTGTCATGGACGATCATCCCGGCTCCGATGTCCGCCATCAGGGTCGGCGCCAGGCGGATTGCCTGAAAGAGCATCAGCCGGTCCATCCGGCTCGGAGTGCGGCTTCCGCGAAGCGGCTGACCGTCGTCGAAACCGTCGCTCCAGCTCAAGGGTATATCCCAGCGGGCATTGGCCACCGATCCCTTCCAGAGGGGAAGATAGAGGTCGGGTCTTAGCGATAGCAGGTAATCAGCCGGAGAGTTTTCCATCCCGATGAAGGTCTTCAGCTCCGGATACAGCACCAGTGACGGCCGCAGCCAGGCAGGATTGACCGCCTCGGCAACAAAGTGCACGCCGGCGTCACCGGTCAGCTCCGGGGTGGCCTGGAGGGTATCGCGCAGTTTCTCCTCGCCTGAAGCATCAGCCATGAATGCCTTTACCCCTGAAACCGGCGCAGTCACCTGAAAGATCTTTATTCCTTTCTTCAGCAGCACCAGCCGCAAGTTATCAAACCCCGCCGGAGCCATTTCTGAGGCGATCCCCGCCACTATCCCCATGCCGTCCAGCTCGTTGCTGGTGTAGCGACCGTTCTCGTACTCCACAACCAGCAGACCGTCTTCACCCTCACCGACGCGGAGGTACTGGAAACCGTCTTTTGCCAACCGGTCACGGAGCCTGAGCAGAGCTGCGCGCCGTTGTTCTGTCGAAGAGGAAACGGTGAAAGTTTGTGGCGGTGCAACAGGAGCGGTCTGGCCTGCTATTGTCTGTGGGGCGGCTTCGCTGGTACTGGAGCTTTCAGCTCCCTTGCCTTGAGCATTTTCCACGGCTTTCGCCAGCGGTTGACGGTTGTAATGGTCGTAGCCGAGCGGCATCTGCAATCCGAAGCCATACTCGGGGTTCCCCTGCTTGTTGTTCAGGGCCGATTTGACAGTCACCTGCAGGTTCACCGGGACGCCGAACAACTCGGGCGTCACCAGGCGGAGGCCGACGTTGGCCTCACGGGTATCGTATTCGCCCAGCAGGTAGAGCCAGTCGAACGCCTTTGCCTCGATTCCGCCGAAGCCCCCCTTCATCCGGTCGGGACCATTGCCCACGCCGGCCGAGATGCGAAACCGCCAGATCTCCTCGGTGGCAACGCCATAGAGGGTGCGCAGATGATGTGCTGTACCACCCAGGTCCTGGACCCCGACTGCCAGCTGCGGGATATACTCGCCTTTGGGGATGAACGGCAACTGCAGCTTGAAATTGCCCGACAGGTCCCTCATGCCGCCGGATGTTGCATAACTGTAGCTATGGGCTTCGGTAAAGCGTCCGCCCATCTCCAGAAGATCGAACAGGCCGATGGAGAACATGTAGCTGTCTTCCCGCTTCAGATTCGGGCGAAGGGAGTTCTCCTTCTGATCCGAGAAGAGGGCATAGATGTGCCCCTCTTTGGTCAGAGCGGCAGTGGGCGTATTGAGAATGCCGGTGAAACCTTCCAGGGAGAGGGCATTGTGAAACTCTTCACTGCGACCTTCGTCAGCCATGATAGTTAACAGACAACAGGCCGCCATCATAACGGTCAGACGCAGCAGGGTTTTTTTGTTCAAGGGCATATCAGCAATACTCCATGATGCGGCTAAACCGGTGTTAGATAAAAAAAGAGGAGGCGGGAAGCCTCCTCTTTTCAAAAGGTACTGAGCGAATCAGAAATTGGCGACCGTTGTTGAAGAGCCGGTGGTCGTCGTAGTGAATGACCATGTCACGGCAGCTGCCAGGGCATTGTCGCTCTGGTCCTTTGCCCCGGTCGTGATCGTAGCGGTGTAGACCGTGGCCCTGTTGAGCTTGGCATATGGAGTAAAGGTCATGGTGCGGGTGGCGACGTCGTAGGAGACGGCACCCGGGACCAGCAGGCCTGAGGCTCCATCTAGCAGGTAGAACGTCGCTCCGTTCATGGTCGACAATTTCATATTTTCGCTGAAGGTGGCTGAAACGCTGCTGGAGTTGATGCCGGTGGCCGAAGCGGCCGGGATGGTGCTGCTGACCGTCGGTTTAACGGTGTCTGCAGCAGCAGCAGTGGTGAACGACCAGTTCTTCGAGGTCATCGTATTGCCGGACAGATCCTTCATGCCGCTGACAGTGACCGTCACTGTGCTGCTGGCCGGGAGCGTCCCGGTGAAGGTGACCGACCTGCCGCTGTTGCTCCAGGTCACTGCGTCTCCGGTAGCTCCGGTTACGGAGAAGTTCGCCAGAGCCACGGTGGAAAGATCAAGCGCTTCGCTGAAAACTGCAGTTATACTGCCGTTGGGGGCAAAGCTTATACCGTTTGCCGGAGTGGTGACAGTAACGGCTGGCGCCGTGCTGTCCGGACCCGTTATCGGTGCTGCCACGGAGATCGTAGCATCATTCCGGCTGACCGCAATGTTAATCGCGACCGAGAGGGAATTTTGGTCCGAAGGCGTCAGTTGGCTGTCTTCCGAGGAGGAGCCGGTCGATGACAGCGAAGCTGTCGCCGAACCGCTGATGGTTGTGGCGATGGTCGGAACTGTTGCCGCGATGTTGCTGCTGAGCGTTGCTGCGCTGCCAATATTTATATTGGTGTGGCGGCTGTCTATGGCCGTGGCCGTGGCTGTCACCGCAGTTGTCACCATGCTCTCCAGGGCTGCCGGCGAGGAGAGGTCAGTCGTGCTCAACGCGGAGATCTGGGTTGCCAGGTTGGTCAGAGTGGTCAGCTGGATGTCGTTGACCTGGGTGTTGGAAAGGGTATTGCCTCCTGGATTAAGTGTTTCTGTCAGAGCCTGCACCGAAATTTCGATGGTCTTGGCAAGCATGAGGGCAGCCGGGCTGACCGACTGGCTGATATCGGTATCGTAGCTGGCTCCTCCCATCAGACTCTCCATCTTCGTTTTAAGAGTCGGATCGATGGCTACCATGGTCGTCAAGGCAGAGACGTTCTGCGCCCCGGCCGGCGCCAGCATCATGATAGCAGGCTTGCCGGAGAGGGTATCGGTTCCTCCCCTGGAGACGATCACATAGGAATATGAAGGCGCGGCCGGCAGGGTGAAGTGGCCGGCGCTGTCGGTAACGGTCTTGTAAGAGATTTCGCTGCTGTCCATGACCATATCGCCGAGACCGTTGGCAACGATCTTGTCTGCAAAGACCGTAGCTCCGGAAACCGCTCCCTGGACAACCTTGCCGGAAGCTCCAGTGCCGGTGCCGGCACTGTTTCCGGGAGGCGCGACTTCACCGCCGCCCATGCAGCCGCAAGTCAGCAGTATGGCAACTGTCCCGGCTGTTGCTGCCAATCTGTCCAATCGCTTCCGGACAACAGAGGCTCCGGTATTTATAAAGATTTTCATAGGTTACCCCCCTGCCCTGAATGCCGGCAGAACGTCTGGACTCACTGTTTTGCAGCGTTACCGAACAGGACCTTGAGCCCCTGGCCGGATTTCACAACCTTGTAGGGTGGAACCGGCGCCTGATTGAAATCGAAGACGACACGGAGTTTTTCCGGGTAGTTGCCGGTACGGACAACGGTGACGCCGCCATGATTGAAAGGAAGTGATTTACTGCCGATCCCGTAGACGGCACAGTCGAGATCCAGGGCCAGTCGGGGCGGGCTTGAAAGTGTTATTTCTTTTGGCATCGTCAGAGGTGAGTCTGATACTATTTCAAAACCGTTCGGCACGGTGGCAATCTTGCTGATTCTGTTCGATGAAGCACAGGCGGACACGGTTTCCGGGGCAGCAGCCGCTGAAGGGATGGAGGTTATGGCTGTCGTCGTTGCAGCTGCAGGGCGGGTAACCGGGGTCGATATCACTGATGCAGGAGGAATTACAACGGGAGCCGCTGCAGCAGCCTTGGGAGCCTGTGAGGATGCCGGCACGGTCGGCTGACTTATTGGAGGTGGTGCGTTAGTTACGGTCTTTGCGATTTCCCGTTTCTTCTCTGCCGGGATCTCTTTATTTGCTTCCGGCGTTGCTGCTGGCCTGGGCTGGACAGGCGCTGCGTAGTAGAGTTCGTCAGCTGCTGCCGCCTTCAAGGCCGCATTTTTCGCTTTGTTGAAGTAGTAGCTGATGCCGCCGGTGAACTCGAGCTGGCTGTGTCTGTTGTTGTCGAAAGAGAAGAGATTGCGCCCGTCAGCACGGAGTGCCAGGCTGTCGGAAAGGTAATACTTGATGCCGAGTCCGTACTCGAGCAGCAGACTGGTCCGGTTCCCCCAGAGTTCCGAGCCGTTGATATCCATGATGCCGCCGCCGACAGTCAGAAACGGTACGAATCTGTATTCCGGCAGCAGGTAGTAAAGAAGATCGGTCCGGTAAGTGTAGGCATAAGCCTGCGGTTTGGCTGCAGTGAGGCTAGAGCGGGTGTCGGCAAAACCGAAGCTCCCTTCCAGCCCGAGATTGCGGTGCAGGTCATAGCCTATGCGAGCACCGATCACTGGACCGTCGTCAAGTTTTTCGGCCTTGTCGAACATGAGACTGCCGGCGAATACGCTGAACGAGGCGTCCCCTTCCTGCGGTCCTGCCAGGGCCGGCGAGGCCAGAGCCATAGTCGATACCAGCAACAGTGCAGTGATGTTCCGGGTCATCCGTACTCTCCTTGCGTTATGAATTAACCAAAAGATGCAATTCCGTTTTCATGAAGATGGAACGTATCGTCATCATCAATAAAAAACACAAAAAATCAAGTAAAATCTGGTATATTCAGCCTTTTTGAGGGTTTTATTCCCAAAATCACAATTTGCAGCGCCAGGTTTCAACTCTAACTCAGCACTCAAAACTCAAAACTGCCTTCAATGCGCTCCTTCCCTAAAAAAGACCACCTTCAGCGTTTTGAGCAGTAGCTTGAAATCCAGACTCAGGCTCCAGCTGTCGATGTACTTCAGGTCGAGCCGGACAACTTCGTTGAAGTCATTGATGCTGTTCCGCCCGCTTACCTGCCACAGGCCGGTGAGCCCCGGCTTGATGCTGATCCGCCTGCGCTGCCAGTTCTCGTACTTTTCCACTTCATCGGGAGTCGGCGGGCGTGTCCCGACCAGGCTCATTTCACCGCGGAGCACATTCCAGAACTGGGGAAGTTCATCCAGGCTGGTTTTTCTCAGGAACTTGCCGACTCGGGTGACCCGCGGATCATCCCTGATCTTGAAGATTGCCCCCCCCATCTCGTTAAGGTGTAGCAGTTCCTTTTTCCTCTCCTCGGCATCAATATACATGGAGCGAAACTTCCAGCAGGTAAACCTGCGACCGTTTTCTCCGACCCTGGTCTGGCCGAAGAAGATCGGACCCGGCGATTCCAGCCGGATCGCCAATGCTATGAAAGGGGCCAACAGCAGCAGCAGGAGCACACCTACCACTCCGCCGGCGATGTCGATACATCGTTTCAGGAACAGCTGCTCCTCGGTAAAACTGGCCGGTTTGAAGGTCATCATCGGCAGTTCGTTATGAAACATGCTCAGTTCGGTTCTGCTGCGGAGCCTGTAGAAGGTGTTGAGTGCCGTCCGTGCCGTAATGCCGAGCTCTGCCAGGAGAAGAATGTAATGCTCGATATCGAACCGGCAATCCTCATGGGTGGTGCTGAAAATTACTTCGTCAATCTGGATTGTCTTGCAGACATCCACGATATCGTCAAGAGTCCCGAGGATTACATGCCCCTTTACCTCTTCCTTCAGTGGCCCGTTTTCCGGCTGGATTATGCCGACGATACGCAGTCCCCAGATTTTATGCAGTTCGATCAGGTCGATGATTCTTTCGGCGCTCTGTCCGCTGCCGACCAGCAGGATGTTGCGAAAGTTGTACCCCTGCAGTCGGATAAAGCGCAGAAAGGATCTGACAAGCAACTGCTCGGTGCCGATCAGGAAAAACGACAGGATGATGAAAACAGCGAAAAAGCCCCGGCTGAAACCTTTGGGTTCAACGAGGTAGATTGACGACGTCACGATGACGCCGCCGACCAGATGGACTTTGAAAAGAATTGCAAACAGCCTGGAGAAGGTGCTGGCCCGCAGGGAAGAGTATATGCCGAAGTAATTCAGGAGGAACAGCCAGAGCGGCAGGATTACCAGTAAAAGCCAGGAATAGTGGCGGAAATCCTGCAAACCGCCATAAACGTTTCTGATCTGGTATCCCAGCCAGAAGGCTGTGAAAACAGCCGCAACATCGACCGCGATGTTGATCTTTTTTATGAGACCTGCCTGCTCCTTGAGCATCGATTCCCTGAATACTTGAGTTTTGAGTTCTCAGTGTTGAGTGTTGAGTTATGACTACTCTGTTGAGAGTTGAATTATGAGTTCTCAGTTTCGATTTTTTAGTCTGAAGGTTTCTTACTCAAAATTCAACACTGAATTATATCAAAGCGGCTAAGGCCTACTGGGTCTTATACGCAGCAGAAACAGCTCGCGCAAAAGCAGGAGCAAAAACAGACTGTTTGTTGTCAGGTAGCGCCCGAGCAGTCGCCGGGGTTCCTGGCAGAGCCGGTAAAACCATTCGAGGGAGCAGTGCTGCATCCATGACGGTGCCCGACTCTGAAAACCGGCATAGACCGGAAAGGCAGCGCCGATCCCAATCATGGTAGCCTGCAGCTTCCCTTTCCGGCAAGACATCCAGATCTCCTGCTTTGGGCAGCCAAGTGCAACCAGCACGATATGAGCGCCGGAGGAGTTGATCCTGGAGATCTCTTCTGTTTCCTCTTCTCGTGTCAACTGCCGGAAGGGGGGAGAGCGGAATCCGGCAATTTTCAGTTCCGGCTGTTCCTTATTGATCCGGCTAATAACACCCTGCAGAATCTCTGTGGTCGAGCCGTACAAAAAAACCGAAAGATCGGCGTCAGAAGCGGCCCGGAGCAGGTCTGGAACCAGATCCATGCCGGCAACCCGTTCCTGGACAGTGCCGTAAAGCAGTTTCAGCCCTATGACCAGGGGCATTCCGTCCGGGGTCACCAGATCCGCGCTGTTGATGATCCCGGCATACTTCCTGTTGTTATGCGCTTCGACAACCATATGGGCATTGGCGACACAGGTATAGGAGGACAATCTCTGCCGCCCCATTTTGATGATTGCTTCGACAAAGGCACGGTAGGGTGCCGTCGTTATTTCTATGCTTATGATTCTCTTCCGCGGCAACATTCAAAACCTGTACAGCATGAAGCCCTGTTTCGCTTCAACCTGCTCCTGAATGAAGATAATCTGTGCATTTCTTATATCAAATAGTAGAATAAATTGCCTAAGATATTAATCGAAATTATAATTATTCACTATTTGAGCTATACTGTACCAATCTGAACTGGAAAGGAAAAAGCCATGGCATTTTTCTCTAGGGCACGGCGACCTATAGGGCAGATCCTGGTCGACAGCGGTTTTGTCGCCAAGTTGGATCTGGAGCGCGCACTCGAAGAGCAGAAACATACCAACGAACTCCTGGGGCAGGTACTGGTCCGTCTCGGGGTTCTTGAGAAGATGGATCTGGATGCGGCTCTCTCCATCCAGGGGCACCTCGGCAAACTCGAAGATGCCGTAAGGTCGGCGGCAGGGATCAGGCAGATGCTCGGCTCCCTGCTCCTGATGAGCGGCAAGATAACCGACGAACAGCTCGATTTTGCTCTTGCAGAACAGAAGGCGACCAACGAGAGGCTCGGCGATATTCTGGTCAGGCTCGGGCTCCTCTCGGAGCGGCAGATAGGGTCGGTACTGGAATTCCAGCGGAATCAGGAGAGGGCTCAGGAGGGGAAAAGTCCGCTCAGACTCGGCGAGATCCTGGTCTCGGTCGGGACCATCACCCGCGGACAGCTCGATGACGCTCTCCGGAAGCAGGTTCTGAGCCAGAAGAAACTCGGCGAGATCCTGGTCGAAGAGGGGTATGCCGAGCAGCAGCACGTAGACAGAGCGATCCGTATCCAGCAGAAGCTGGTGCAGGCTTCGCTGGTTACGGTCATTTCGCTAGCCGGGTGCGGCGGTGGCGGCGGTGGGGCCGGTGTGGCGGTTGGCAGTGCAGTAGTAGCCGCCGGAGTCGGGATAACGGTCACTGCCACACTGATTGGAGGTGTTCACGTAACCGGTATCAACAGGACATTACCTGCGCATGAGGCGGTCGAAGTTAATGTATCGTCAACGGTCACGGTTTTTTTCAATAACGAGATGGACGAGAGCAGCATCAACAGCACAACCTTCAAGGTGACGGGGCCAGACGGCGCCATATCCGGCACCGTAACCTACGATCGGAGCTCCAACACCGCCGTCTTTACCCCCATAGCGCCGCTGATGCCGCAGGCAGAGTACACGGCGACAGTTGCCAAAGAGACCAGGGAAAAATCAGGGACCGCATTGTCTGACAATGCCTCCTGGAAGTTCAGGACAGGGAAGGATGAACTGATCAGGTCGATGACGGAAAAAGTGACTGAGTCACTTTTTAGTTTAAACGTTATCAACCTTGAGTGGGGCGCTTCCTGGCCAACGGTTCCTTTTAAGTCGTGGCGAAATTTCCATTCTGCCTGGGTAAAGCTTGAAGCACGGCAAGGCGAATGGGATTTCACGCTGCTTGACGGTGATGTTGTCAAAGCTGGTCAAAAAGGTGCGGAATTAATGCTTGTTCTGTCATCTACGCCTCTTTGGGCATCGGCAAGAGCTAATGATGGAGCAAAAGCCGAAGCAACTAGGATTGAAGATTGGGAAAACTATATTCGCAAAGTTGCTACACGCTATAAGGGGCAAGTGCATTATTATGAGTTGTGGAATGAGCCCGATCAAAAAAATTCTTATACAGGAACAGTTGATAAATTGGTCGAGCTTAGTCGTTCCGCATATCAGGTATTGAAAGAGGTTGATCCGACAATAACTGTCGTATCACCTGCTATGACCAGTTCAAATATGACATTTTTGGACGACTATCTTGCGGCAGGGGGAGGGGCTTTCGCCGACATAATCGCTTACCACTTTTATGTAACCCCAAAAGCCCCTGAAGCAATGTTGGATAAAATTACGAATGTTCGTGCCGTGTTGGCGAAGCACGGAATTTCCAAGCCGCTATGGAACACCGAAACCGGCTGGAAAATCTTGAACAGCGATAAAAACCTTAAGGATGAAGCATGGGCGGGTGCGGCCATATCAAACTCTGACGCTTCAGCATATATTGCCCGTTCTCATATTCTCTCCTGGGCTGCTGGCGTGGATAGATTCTACTGGTATGCGTGGGGGCATCAGAGTATGGGGTTCACGGAATACGACCTCAAGACCCCGAAGGCATGCGCAACGGCCTTTGATGAAGTACAAAAATGGCTCGTGAACGGCAAACTTGAATCATGCGGCAAAAACGGTGAGGGAACTTGGGTTGTCAGAGTCAACCGCGACGGTACCCTTAAGAGCTGGATCATCTGGAATTCCGATAAAGCAACATCCGTGCAGATCCCAAAAGAATGGAATGCGAAAACGATGAAGGACCTTACTGGCAACGCCACGAACATCTCCAACACAAACCTCATTCCCATCGGTTCTATGCCGATATTGATCGGAAACTGATTTAGACCTTGAAAACGTAAAGGGAAGAGTTGGGCCGCTTCATGCGGCCGCCTCTCCGTTTCCCCCCTTCCCTCTCTCTCCGAGTGCCCTTGCATATATCTCCATCAGCTGCCGATAATTTGCCTCCGGTGTATACTTCTCCTCGTAAACCTGCCTGGCCTTTTCCCCCATCAAGCGCATCTGTTCGGGATTGGCAGCCGCCCAACGGACTTTGCCTGCTAAATCTTCGGCGTTACCTGGCGCGAACAGTAGCCCGGTTTCCCCATCCTGAATAATCTCCGCCATGCTGCCGAGCCGCGAAGCGATCACCGGCAGGCCGTTGGCATAGGCCTCGACAAGAACCATTGGGAATCCTTCGTACCATTCGGACGGCATCACCAGAAAAGCAGCCTTGCCCATCTCCACCGCCACTTCAGCGGAGGTCTTCCGGCCGAGACAGACTACCTGCGTCAATCCACAGTGCCGTACAGAATCGAGGAGCGGGCCTTCACCGACCACTCGCAACGGCAACGCCAAAGAATGCCACGCGGCGAGGAGAGTCTTGACTCCCTTCTCGTGACTGAGCCGCCCGACAAACAATGCTCCTTCTCTCACTTTACTCCCCTCTCCAGATACCCCACTCTTCATAAAATTAGGCTTCACAACGATCTTTTCCACCGGGAAACCGGCCTCCACGAACTTTACCTTGGCACATTCAGTGAGCGCAATAAAGCAATCGACTTTAGCCCGCCACGTGCCATGCTGCCGATGATAATCCACCATCCGGGCAACAGCAAGCGAGCCAAGAAGTGATGAACGGTAGCACAACCGTAATACCGCCTGGTAAGGTGAACCGCTCAGGCACAGTTCACAAATCTGCCCGTCCCGCTGCAGAAGCGCAGCGGGACAAATGGTGCGGTAGTTGTGCAGGGTCTGCACTACTGGAACTCCGGCATCCCGGCAGGCATCGTAGATAGAAGGGGTTAGAAGCGGGAAGAAGTTGTGCACATGGGCGATGTCTGGCTTGAAACTGGCAATCTCCTGGGCAATCTGCCGCCGCGCCTGCCATGAGTAATGGGACCGCAGGGCAACTCGGAGCTTCCGAACAAACCCTTGCACCTCATCGTTTGAAACCGCAACCAGACGCACATCATGACCATGTGCTTGCAACAGTTCCAGTTCGGCAGCAACAACTACATCTTCGCCGCCACCTCGCTGATAATGATTATGCACAAGTAAAATCTTCATGTCTTTGCACAGTCATGTATCGCCGAAAAATCCTCCATCGGCGCACCCTGGCTTTCTCGCGTCATCCAGGCAAGCATCAAGAGCATCAGCGGCAAGGGATATACAAGGCCCGTTACGCTTGCTTCGGTTATACCGCGGACAAGGGAATACACCAGAAGCGCAAGGCCTAAATCAGCCTGCGAACGCAATGTGAACAGTCTGGAACTGTATCTTACCTGGAAATAATAGGTAAGATATATCAGGAATGTCAGGATTACCCCAACAGCACCGAGAGAAAACCATATATTCAACAATTCATTATGCGCGTGAACAAGTCTGACGTCGGCAATTTGTGGACCATAGTCGCGGAAAGAGAGAAAACCATACCCCCAAATCGGATTCTTTCCGATCATTTCCCATGTCTGATCCCAAATATATGTTCTCCCTGAAATGCTTTCTAACGCTTCTCCTCCCTGAGTATTATAGAGATACTCTCCGAGGTACTCGGACAAAAGACCATAAGAAAGGGCAACCACTCCAGCTAATAGAACGAGAACCACTACCGTTTCTCGACCTCGCAATCTGAGCCGCAACAAATAGACCGCTGAGGCAACAAAACAGCCGATTATTGACGCCTTTCCCAGACTGCGAAGTAACGTGAAAACCAGGATTATTGCAATTGCACACCAGATAATGCGTTTTCTCGTATCCGGTCTTTTTTGCCCTAGAAAATACAAACTGCACAAAATGGCAATAGCCATTTGACTGGCAATTGTCGTCGGATGGAGAAACTCGGCATTCCCCATCCGGTATCCGCCCGAGGTTTCACCGGCAGCAAGCGCCACAACAGCAACCACAAGTGTCCCCAGGATTATCCCCCTAAGTGAACTAGTTGCAATAATGTCGATTTCCCCCAGTTTGGCCAAAATGAAAACGACGAGTATATCCAACGATGTACTGACCAAGTAGAAGAAAGCCGTAGACCGGGAACCGGCGAAGGTCCAGTAAACCGTCACCAGTGACCAGAGCATGAAAACAAGAATAAGACGCGCCGCAATCGGCCATTTGATGCTTTGCATGCGATGCCGGTACAGAGGTATGAGTGCCAGGACAAAACCCGCAATTACTAAATTAAAGAAACTAATGGCCAAGGTTCCCATAGAAGGATTGTCCTGAAAGAACAGATAGATAATAAAGCTCCTGATGCAAGTCAAAAACCAGAACAGGAATGCAATACTTTCAATTTTCACAGTGATGTTAATTCGCATTGCCTATCATCACTGTGACGGTCTTCCAAAGAATTCTGCAGGTTATTATAAACATTATGCACCACGTGACACCATTGGAATTGAGCCGCGTGCGCACTGGCACCGGCACTACATCGTCTCCTTAACTCATGATTCTCGGCAAACCTTATCAGAGCTTGCGCCAAAGATTCAACAACTGCGGCTTCATGACTGCCAAAAGTTTTCACAACTACCCCGCAGGTATCGTCTACTAATACTGCCGGTCCACCCAGATCAAGGCAGACCACCGGCAGTCCTTGGGCCATAGCTTCCAGGACCACGTTGCCGCTGGAATCGTGAAGGCTTGGAAAAATCAATACATCATATTCACCATAAGCCTTGATAACATCTTTTTGCTTCATCCACGGAATCCATTCGATTTTATCTATTATATTCATTCCGTGAGCGATATCGTGGAGCCATGTCTCGTCAGAACCGCTGCCGATCACTGTGATCTGAGCCCCCGGAACCGCCTCATACAATTGTGAAAAGGCTTTCAGCGCAAGATGCACTCCCTTCCAGTAGATTAGGCGGCCGACAAATAGGACACGGAAAAAATCGTCGCCATTAATAGTTCCTCTGTTCGTATCCTCAATCATGCTTCTTTCATATATGTTATCAACCCCGATTTCCAGGCAGATACGGCATTTATAGCGATATTTCTTTGGTATACATTTAAGGGTTTCTTTTGTTTTACACAGGATTAGGGCTGAACGCTTATAAACCGCACGCGTTATCGGGTCTAAAGTTACGAACAGATTTATCATGTCTCTTAAGAAATCAATAATGTATCCTTTAAAGGGGAAGCTCTTACGTAATCGGTAAGGAGCTCGTTCCCCGCCTCCCAGAGGGCCAAATATAAATGGGATGCCGAGGAACGCCATGAATGAAGGATGGCGGAAAACTCCGAAAGTTATATGATGAGCCCAGTCAAATGTCACCTGTTGGATTAGTAAACGTGCTTTGCGATAAGCACCCCATTGCCATAACAAGTAGTATAAATGAACTCCCCGTCCTCCCTTTTTCCACCATCTGGCCCATTTCGGGAGGTCATAGTAGAGAAAATGCAAATTGGGTTGCGGGTTACTAGCCAGCTCCGCTTCTATACCGGTTCGATTGTTGGCTCTTGTAACAACCCATACAGTGTGCCCCAAACGTGACAGCTCAATTGCCCAATGCCAACCGACACCTGGTTCAGACCCTCTGTTTGGTTCACAGGCATATGCAGATAAGAGAATTTTCACGGCCGCTCCAGGTAACGCTTATAACCGACTGTATAGCAACCAGTAAAAAGCTTCCATGCACCCCTTAAATTCAGAGCCAATAATTTTTTGAAACAATAAATATATGATTGCTGATCCCTAAGGTAACGAGCCCTTATTTTTAAATCCTCTGCATCGCTTTTCTCTCTTAAACTGCGATTTTTTTGCTCAGGATAGAAACGCATCATTGACCATTGCTGCCGCACATGTGCAATTTTGCCAACATCAGCAAAACGTATCCACAAATCGGCATCCATAGCCAGATCGAATTCGGGATTCAATCCACCAACTTCTTCATAGATTCTTCTGCGCCAGAACATGGACATGCCTGGAATATAATTGTAGGTGTACATCCAGATGAACCGGTTGAATGGCATTTCTCGCTGTTCTCGAAGGGGCTTGCCTTTATCATCGATCCATGTGGTATCACCGAATACCGCGTCTACTTTGGGATGATTCAGAAAGAAAGACGCAACCTCATGAAGAGCACCCGGCTGCAAGAGATCGTCGCTATTCAGCCAGCACATAATATCACCGGTCGCCCGGCCAAATCCCTTAATCAGGGCATCAGTCTGGCCCTTATCAGGTTCACTGACCCACCAGGTAATTCCATCTTTGTATTTTTTCAGGATTTGAACGGTATTATCTGTTGATCCCCCATCAACAACAATCAACTCCAACTCTGGATAAGCCTGACCTAGAATGCTTATCAGGGTTTGTTCAATATAATGGCCCTGATTAAATGAGGGGACAACAACGCTGATCTTCATGACAGTAACTTTACCTTTCATCTCCTAATTTTTTTAGAACCACAAGCATATGGTCTTTTGAATACATTGACGGAGGTTGGATGGTTGGCTGTCCTGACAACTCCCTATATTTTCGGTAAAAAGCAGGATAAAGCTGAAAGATCACTCTCAGTAACTCCTTACGCATCCTAATTAATGGAGAAAACGAGGAAAAGTCCTTATTTACTTTCTTCTTTATGATAACTGTCCTAAATCCGAACCGCTTCGCCAGCCATGCGATAGTTTCTTGCCGATAGACAACATGATGCTCCATGAGCATGAGATACCCTGAATTATGGAGCCCGCCGCTCTGTAACGTCAAGCAATCGGCATCCGCCGTTTCCAGGACAACATAACCTCCAGACCTTACAAAATCGGCTAGACGTGCGAATCCTGCGCTGACGTCATAAAGATGCTCCACCACATCGAACATGGTTACAAGGTCATATGCAGACTCTGAAATAGGGTCATCCGGTGCATCAAGTTGTTGAATCAGATATTCGCCGTTGACAACTTCAGCGCAACTGGCATTTCGGTACACATCAAGAGCAGATAATCTTCCAGCTAGAGATGACATTGCCCTCAACAAGGAACCGTCATGTGCCCCAATATCCAACAGGCTAAATCGGTAAGCAGGCAACAATTGTTGGATGAGCTCCTTTAGGAATTCATATTTGGTGCTCCATCCCCATAACTGCGCCTGACTCTCCTCGAAGAGCTTCGCAAGTTGATCGGGTAGCGGCACATGACTTTTATACGCTAAGCCGCAGGTCCCGCACGATTTGATGCGAATCGGTGCATTATTCACAGAAGAGAGAAAACACCACCGGCCGAAATAATAGCGGTCGGTAGCCAACGCTCCGAGATCATTCTGGCTATAATCAGATTTACAACAGGGGCAGCTGGCCACCTCGCGAAACGAAATTTCACGCTGTTTGTAACAATTGACGAGTCTCATTGTTAGAACAATCTTCCTCTTAGTTTAGGAAATTTTCCATTGTGGGAAGGCATCAATAAGCCTTCCATAGTTATCAAGTACGTTGTGCTGGATTTCGGCACCGTCGATGGAATCCAAATACATAAGCGTAAGGTCCGTCAGATAAGCAAGCAATTGTATGTCAGGCACATTACATTTGCTCTCCCCATCCGATAATGAACGTCCTTCTTTCATAACTTTTGCTAATAGCATGCGGATTGAAGATACCGGCACATTCTTGCTCAGAGCTTGCCTCAGAAGGACAAAATGGAAGAGATCGTAAAAGGGCACATAGTTATTTTCCGCATACTCCCAGTCGAACACAAAGATGCCACTTGCACTGCTCAGGATGTTCCAGGGAGTAAAGTCACGATGCGCCGCTACCATAGGCAAGGGCACCCCTTTAAATCCACTCTCGATGCATTCCGTTGCCTTTTGCAGCCGCGCACTCCAGATCGGGGAGAGCAACGGCATTAATCTGCCCAGTCGTTTTTCCATGGTCGTATTCATACAACTTCCGTTGAATCCAGAATGTACGCCGAAAGCTGCCTGAAAATCCGACAAGAATCTAAGGTGATGTTCCCGCAACAGGGTACCGCCCATCACTCCGCCACCGGGACGCTCAATCAGCAGGTAGACCCTTTCAAGTTGTGTTGCTCTGATCAAGCTGGGGACTCTTTCCCGAAATTCAGGGTTGTCTGCTAATAGTGAAAGCCATTCCGCTTCCCGTTTTAACAAATGCGTCCCGGCCTCAGTCGATGCAACCTTGGCAATTGCACGAGGGAGGCCCTTTTCTGACATAAACAGCAAGGTGTCCTTTGTATACGGCCCTGGACTCCCATATTTCAATACAACATGCAGGTCGGCGCCCCCAGCAATTTCTTTGACAACCCTGAGAAGAGGAGTTTCTATGAAGTGTTGACGCAGGCTGATTACCAAGTATGACTGAAATGAAAGCCTGAGTCTATTGTACCAGGGGAAAAAAAAGGCAAGCCCTTTCCCCGCCAGTCTCCTGTTTCGTGGCACGATTAACCGACTTCCGGTTTTATCAGAAAGCGCATAATGAGAGAAGTCCCGTAATGCTGTCGGAGTAAAAAGAGGAAATTCCATCGTATCGGCTAGGTTCTTTGCCCGAGGCGCACTTCAGTGCGGGCTGCAAGATGTTTTAGAATCACGCCGTTCACATCACGAACAACATCATGGAGTAGTCCTGAAGCATCAATTATATGGCCATTGGGCATCCTACTAATTAGTTCCAAGTAGGCTTCCCTTTGACGGGCGGTTTCTGCATAAGGCACTTCCTGCTTACGCTCTTGCAAGACTTCGGGAGGGGCGTCAAGAAGAATCCATAAATCCGGTTTTGGTAGCAGCCTGCCGACTAGGCGGGCAACCCAGACAGGTCCACCATAACGGTATCGCTTGGGATCGACCAGCAGGTCATGATAATAGCGGTCGAAAAGCACAAAGGTAGAGCGAACAAGCCTGGGTCGAGTATCCAGCCAATAACCAAGGGTATAATCCGCCCAGAAGTAGGCAATCTTTACTAATGATGTAACAAGACTACGCGGAGGTTTTGCATGGGGGGCAGTGACAATAGTTGTTGCAGTACCGGTTTTTTTCCCCAGAAGCGGACGTAAATGATAGCGCCTCGTTTTGCGAAAGACAGGTGCGAGGTCTATTTCGACTTGCGATAGTACAGTACTCTTTCCCGACCCATCCGGACCAATAAAGACCACGAACAGCCCCGAGGGCTTACACACCCGCCCAATTCTGCGGCCTATTTCCGCAAACCATTGCCGGGCAAGGTGTGGCAGGCTTTCCAGTGACGAATTCGCGTGCAGCTCAAGTGCCAACTGCCTCAGCTTGCCCAGTACGCCTCCCCAGATATTTGCCATAGCTGCCGATTTAAGTAAATCCAGGTTTGATGGCGACCAGTAATCCTGCAGTCTCTTTTCACAGCCTGAAGGATCTTCCTGAAAAAGCGCCGCAAGATGATTTCCTTGGGACTCATTGATCGAACCTTTGTCTATTTTTTTAATCAGGTAATAGATAAAAGCATCGTCTGCCGCCGGGATGTAAAATCCTTTCTCATGCCTTCTGCGTCGCGCCAACATACCTCTGGCTGCAATCCAGAGCCTCCCCTGCCGGCGGTAGTCGCTGCAGGCGTCGGGCATAAGAAAGCTAATGGTAGTGCTGTCCTGGCTGGCGAGGACAAAATAGCAGGCACTCGTCTCGTGCTGCAGGCATTGAACGAAAGAGCTGCCGGTCTCGTGCGCAATTTCCTGTATCAATCCAGGAAGGCGCACCAACTGTGCCTCTTCAACCATGAAATCTACATCGGATGAAATCACCTCAGGATACTCTGCATAGCCGGCGAGTATACAATACGGGATACCTCTTTCTTCAAGTTTAGCTATGAAGTGACGAAAAATATGTGCTGGTGTTGTTCCCACAGTTGACCCTATGTATCTTCGTGACGTGAATTTCATTAGTATTACAATTTCATTAAACATGGACTTATGATACGTATCGGATCCTAACTAATTTGTGAGTTTTGTTTTTTCTCCACGCATACGAATAACACGAGCAGGGTTGCCTACTGCAATACTGTGAGGCGGAATGTTCTTTGTTACAATGCTTCCAGATCCAATCACGGATTTATCCCCTATTGTCACCCCTGGCATAATGATCACGCGTGTGCCTAGCCAAACATCATTGCCGATGACGACCGGCTGGGTCTCTAACTTACCTTGCTTGTTAATTGGGACTTCCAGTTCTTCAAAAGCATGAGTGTCAGTCATGATAACCACGTCCGGTCCCATCAAAACATCGTCACCTATAGTTACCTCACGTCCGAAGCGTGCATTATGGCCAAGTTGGGCACGGTTGCCAATCCGCAGGCCAATTCCTGCACCAATATAACATGCCTGTTTAACGATAATGTCTTTACCACATGACTCGGCAATCCTGCTGATGAGAAATCTACGAAGTGCATATCCAATTTTATATCCAGGCATCGGCTGAGTTGGGAACCGAGTTCCAATTACATAATAGACAATTAGCCAAATCTTCCTTGTTAAGCTACCCATTGCGTATCGCTCCTTTCTCCGTTAACAAACCACGTATTGCGTGGGCTAATAGTAATAGCATTACAACTTGGTTGCAAAGCAACCCGGCGTAGACAGCACCCTCCTGGAACCGCTTGATGAACAGCATCATTGCTGTAAGTGAAAAGATGGTGGCAACTGCGGCACAGGAGAAAAAACTCCTTGTCCGCTCTATGGCCCTGAAATAAATTAGAAGTGGCGCGATCAGTGCGCCGAGAATAACATACAACGACTGCCATTTAACCAGATAAGAAAAAGCGACAAAGGATTGACCATAGATCAATTCTATAAGCATGCCGCTGAAAACTGTCGCCAACAAAGATATTGCGGATACAACTATAACAATATTGATAGTTTGCCGCTTCAAATAGCGGACCAGCCCTTCATGACCCTGATTGTGCAATGCCTTACTGGCCCCGACTGGCAAGGTGTTCTGCATCGCCTGCATGATAATATTGACAGGGGCAACCAAATTCAGCACAGCCCGTATTCCGCCGAGACTGGCTGCTCCAAGCATAGCTCCGGTGATGGCAATCACTCCCTGAGAGCCCACCCACTGAAGTAAGCCGGAAACAGTTATCCAGGAGCTGCTCTGCCAATGCCTCACCGTAACAGGCCAATAGAGAGTTCGGTCAAATGTCACCGTTCCTAAAGTTAAAATCCCAACAATCACAGCTACTGCCGAAGTCAGTGCAATAATCCATAGTGCGATGGCACCGTCAAGTTGATATATTTTGGTCAATCCTCCCAGTAACAAGAGCTGCCCCAAATAGCTTACAATATCATTGATGAATGCGGTAGCTGCCTTGCCTCTGGTAAAAAAATATCGCCGCAGAAAATCCTGGAGCAGAAAAAAGAACAGTGCTGATGCCAGTGGCACTGCAAGTTTGTCAAGCTTCCAGTCGGTGAAATAAATTCCTCCAAGCTTTACCGACAAGAACACCATAAGCGCAGCTAGGAAAGAGAAAATCAGCTGCTGTACTATAACCGCACCAAAATATGCCGGGGCTTCACTAGGCGTCTGTTTTGGACCAATACTCATCATTGGTGAAATAATAATGGAGGCTTGCTGATTATTTATGAATAACACCGCCATCCATGCAAAAGAAAAAATGCCAAACTCTGCAATTCCCAAAAAACGGGCAAGTATTATGCCCGTCAAGAAATTTACACCACTAACCAATGCCTGATCTGCCAATGCCCAATTAATATGACTATATCTGGCAAGTAATCTCTGAATTGGTGTTGTAGAATTATTAGAATTTATATGCATTTAATTTTCCTGAGATACTATGTCAACCTCTGTCAACGTTTGTGACTAACAGAGATCAGGGATTCAAGGAGTAAGCGACCTTTAGGGTTCATTTGCAGAATATTTAGATTCAAATCTTCTAGTTTGCTACCTTTGTCAATCTTCAACAGTTTGCAGCCTCAGCAGGTCTGCAGCATGCATGCCCGCCCTCAATGTCTCAGCCAGATGCTCACTGTGGTGGGCGTCGCTGCCGAAGCAGTCGTACAGACCGCTCTTCAGAAAGGCAATCGCCTGGCTCCTGACCTTTTCACCATAGATGCCGGCAAAACTGCCCACGTTTCCCTGGAAGTGGCAGCCGATCTCTTTAAGATAGCTTAAAAGTTCTGAGTTCTGAGTTTTGAGTTTTGAGTTGAACAGCGAAGACCATAAACCCTGTTTGTCAGGCGCGGCTGGTTTCGGTCCCAGCAGGGTGCAGCGTTCAGGGTGGGCAATGAGGGGGGTGTAGCCGCTTCCTTTGATCCGGTAGCAGGTCTGCTTGACGAATTCGACTGGTGCATGGCTGGGGATTTCGATGAGGATCAGCTGCGAATCGCCGAGGGGGAGCGGGTCGCTCAGAAGCTCAGGCAGGTATTCGTCGAGGTAGTATTCCGCTCCGGCGATCAGCTGCAGGGGGATCGATGCTGCGGCAAGCCGCTCTTGCAGCTGCGCTGTCCTCTCCCTGATTCCGGCAGCGCTGCTTTCGTAGGTCCCTTTGATCAGATGCGGAGTGCAGCAGACCGTGGTGTAGTCCGCTGCGCTGAGCGCCTGCGCCATCGCGATAGATTCCTCCAGGGTGGCTGCGCCGTCGTCGATTCCGGGAAGAATGTGGCAGTGGTAGTCGGTGGTGAAGCCAGGTGATGGGCAAGGGGCAATGGGTGATGGGAAATAGGTCATAAATTTGGGGTGATGGCTGCCTCATGACTGTTTTTTCTGGCTTTTATTAATGCTCCCAACATTTTGCCGATTTGCTGGCACTCTTCTTCAAGTGAATTCATGTCTGGCGCAGACAAATAGCCTACTTCGTGTGCTATCTCGATTTGCGTGACCAATTCGGCCAAAGAGCCTTTTGCTATATTGAAGAAACGAATTGAATCTCTACCCGCATTTCTTTCATCACCTTCAGCAATGTTACTGCTTATGCTGACAGCTGCCCGGCGCATCTGATCTTTCAGGCCAAAGTCTTTAGCCAGTGAGTTTTCACCAGTCACCCGATATATTGTGACGGCGAGCTCTTTTGATTTCTGCCACACCTTCAGCTCTTTGAACCCGCCTTTTCCCATCACCTATTACCCATTGCCTATTACCTCTTAAAAATCCGCTTCCAAAAGCGCTTTTTCTCCTCCTTCTCCTCAGCCTGGTAATAGCCGTAGCCGTAGCCATTGCTGTAGCGGTAGCCGTACTTGCCGTAGTAATAGCCGAAGGAAGAGTCGATAGCCCTCCGGTCGCTCAGGACAACTCCGGCAACCGGTGTCTGGATGGTGGAGAGCACCTCCCGGACCCGCCCGGCGATCTTGACCGGAACACGTCCCGGTTCCATTACCAGCAGCAGCAGATCGCACATGGACGAGAGCACCAGGGAGTCGGTGACGGTCAGGAGGGGGGGCGAATCGATGATGATGTTGTCGTACCTTTCCCTGAGACCCTGCAGGAACGCGGCCATATCTTTGGAGCCGAGCAGTTCGGCCGGATTCGGAGGGATGGTGCCGGCGCTGAGAATATCCAGATTCGGGATGCCGCTGTCATGGAGGGCGTCGCTAAGGGCAACATCACCGGCCAGGAGCTCTGTCAACCCCGGAATCCTGCTGTGGCCGAACTTTTCATGGACTGTCGGCCGGCGCATGTCGCAATCGACGATCAGTATCCTGGCGCCTGTCTGGGCAAAGGTTATGGCCAGATTGGCCGCAATGGTCGATTTCCCTTCGTCGGGGAAGGTGCTGGTGACCAGGAGCGTCTTTTTCTCCCTGTTGATGGCGGAAAAATGGATGCTGGTGCGCAGGCCGCGAAACGATTCGGAGGCCTGGGATTTTGGCTCGGTAAAGCTGACCGTGGCAGCGTCAAAACCTTTGTCATCTTCGGATTTGCGTCCGATAAAGGGGATGATGGCAAGGAGCGGCAGTCCAAGCGTCCGCTTCGCCTGCTCGGCATCCTTGATGGTGTCATCGAGATACTCCTGGAAGAACGCCAGCCCTATGCCTGCCATGAGGCCGACCAGCAGGCCCAGCAGCAGGTTTTTCTTCTTTTTCGGGGCGACCGGCTCGTCCGGGAGGTTCGCCGGATCGACGATCCGGATGTTGCTGATGGTGGAGGCTTTGGCGATGCGAGTCTCTTCATGCTTTTGCAGGAGGAAGGTGTAGATGTCGGCATTGACTTTCGACAGCCGCATCAGCCGGGCGAGACCGCGCTCGGCCTCGGGCAGCCTGATCAGCTGCTTTTCGTATTTGGCAAGATTCTGGCCGATATTTGATTCCTGCTTCGCCAGACTGTTTATGCCTGTCTCATAGGTGGCCTGCAGCTTCCTGATGAGCTCCTCGATCTGCCCCTGGACCAGTTTTACGGACGGATGGCTCTCGGTATTCTCTGCCAGAAGCGCCCGTTTCTGCATTTCGAGATCCGACAGTCTGGTTGCCAGGCCGGTCACCTGCGGGTCATCCTTCATGACTGCCGGAGTATAGCCGAGACCGCGGCGCCTGCTATCCTTGAGGGAAGCAAGCGCGAACTCCAGCTGCTTTTTCTGCAGCGTCACCTCGGTCTTCATCTTTTCCGTATCCGACAGCTGCTGGATCAGGTTCTGGGCTTCGGCATCGAGCTGCACCACCTTGTTGGTGGATTTGTACATCTGAAGGTTTTTCTCGGCGCCGTCGAGATCATCGCGGACACCTTTCAGCTGCTCCTCGATAAAACCGACGGCCCGGCTCGCCTCTTCGGATTTGAAGGCGACGGTACGGTCCAGATAGACCTGGACCAGGGTGTTGACCACGGCCTGCGCCAGCTCGGGACTGTTGTTGCGGTATTTGATGCTGATGACGCTGGTTTTCTTCCCGACTTCAGCAGCCTTGATCTTTGCGCGGAGATTTTCAACTGTTTTGCTGAACTGCAGCTGCTCCAGGTCGAAGTCGTCTCCTGCCTTGCCTTTGATGTCGCTTAGAAGCAGGGTGATCCCGTTTCCGCGCAACAGCTGCCCGCTGACACTGCTGCCGACCGTATCGCCGTTACTGTCGGTTACGGTATAGCCGGTCGCAGAGGTCAATCTGACGGTGTACTTCGGCTTTTTGGCAGTCGAGCTGAATTCGAGGATCCTGAAGGTCAGGCCTTCATCCCTGCCGGAGATCTTCCAGTCAAGATGGAGCTGTTTGACGACATTTTCGGCATTGGTGCGGGATTTTAATATCTCCAGCTCGGAGTCGACGGTGTTGGCGCTGTTCAGCAGCAGGTCCTGCATCAGCCCCATCTTCCCTTTTTCATCCTTGACATGCAGGGTGGCATCAGCCTCGTAAAGCGGCTTCATAACAAGTGTATAGAGGACGACCCCGAAGAACAGCGCGACAAAGGCGGCCAGGAAGGTGCGTCGCCGCCGGAGGATCACATTGATGTAGTCCTGCAGGTGGACCTCTTCCTGCAGGGGTCGAGGAGGCGGGGTAGGGTGTTGAAAGGGTTGATTCATGTCATTCCTGCGCCCATGGATTTGAACTTTTTACCTGTCAGCCTGCTGTTACTGGCTGAGAAACTTTATCGATACGAACGGCTGGAGAATGGCGCTGATGGTCTGCAGCGTCGGCAGTATCTCGGCGATGACATCATTCCAGCTGCCGAAGGAGCTCTTCGGGACAAAGACGATATCCCCTTCCTGAAGCTGCAGCGGCACAGCCTCGCCACGAAGGATCTTTTCGAAATCGACTACCAGCAGTTCGCCACGGGTGGCAGAGAGGGAGCGGATGATCCGGACATGCCTGACATCAAAACCGGTATCCCTGAAGTCCGCTCCGGCTATCGCCTGGGCAAGATTCAGCCCGGTCGGGGGGAACGGTTGCGGGCCCGGCTTTTTTACGGCACCGAAGACAAAGACCTGCTGGTTGCGGTTGTCCGGGATGTAGATCGTGTCCCCGGACCTAAGCCAGATGTTCTGGCGCGAGTCGCCGTTCAGCAGCAGGTCGGCAAGATCGACCCGCATAATTCTCTCTCCGCGGCTGACCCTGGCGCCGCGCAGATTGGCGGACGGATCGAAACCGTTTCCGAGAGAAAGCCCCTGGACCAGGGTCAGGGGGCGGTCGAGATAGTAGGTTCCGGAGTTCTTGAACTGGCCGAGCAGGTAGAGCGGCTGGCTGTGGTACTCGGCGACTTCGACCATGACCCATGGCTCCCTGACATACTTCTGCAGGGATTCCTGCAGCTTTTCACATGCCTGCGAGACGGTGGATCCGGCGATACTGACTGCGCCGAGAAGCGGCAGATGGATGTTTCCTGAGCCGTCCACCCGGCTCCCCTGCACCTTGCTGGTTCCAGTTGGAGCAACACCGCTGAATTCCGGTTTGCCGGCAACAGTCACCAGGACTACATCGCCGATGCCGATGACGTAATCAAGGGAAGGAGGGGCTTCCGGTTTCTCCGGCGCAAGCACTACGCTCTCCCTTTCGACAACGGCCGAACCGGTCCCCTTGACGGTTCCGTGCGGGAGGTCGGCATAGGCCGCACAGCCTGCAAGAAGCGTCAGGGTACAGAGGAGGGCCAGGGCTTTTCCGGAAATTCTGAGTAGTTCTTTCATCGGTTCCTGCTCATGTGAGTGAAATGGCTGTTTATCCTGCAGGTTCAGAGGGTACACGCATCAAGCCGGTGCTTGAGCGGCTCTATTTCCCGCAGCACTTCTTGTACTTGCTGTTGCTGCCGCAGGGACAAGGCTCGTTCCTGCCGACCTTGGTGCTGATGATCGGCTTCGAGGTGACCATCTTCCCCTCGGTGAAATACCAGAGCCCCTCATGTTTTCTGAACTTTCCGAGCTCATGGTGTGCCGTCTCAACCCCGCTTTCGCTGAAGCGGGCAATGAACTCCACCTCTCCGAGGGTATCGTTTTCACCGCCTCTGCTGCTGACGATCTCCAGTCCCAGCCATTCGGAGCCTTCAGCCCATTTTCTGGTCCCTTCGTGGTCGTATCCTTTCCGGTGATCCGGGTGAGTGGTGGCATATAGATAGTCGATCTCGCCTTTTGTATATGCAGTATAGCGGGAGCGCATGAGGCTCTCGGCGGTTGGTGCCGGTGAAGTCCCTTTTAACAAGGGCCCGCAGCATTTGGCGAGTGATAGTGTGCTGCCGCAGGGACATTTTTCTGCTGCCATGAAAATCTCTCCTTGAATCTAATTAACTGCTAAATATGTTCCTGTTAACTCAAAACTGAGAACTCAAAACTCAAAACTGATGCTACAATTCGTAATCGGCCGCAACTATCGACGAGCAGTTGGCTTTCATGAACGGGATGACCGTATCGGCATGGTAAGGGTGAACCTGATAAGACTGGAGGTCCGGCAACGAATCAAACCTGGTATATAGAGCCACATCATAGGAGCGCTCGGAACGAATGACATCTGTTCCGACTTCGAGCTGGCGGAGCATCGGGAGCTTCCCGTCCATGCTCAGAAGCATCTCTTTTACTGCTTGTGCGTTTCCCGTTGTCGAATCCTTGAGTTTGAAAAGTACGATATGTGCAATCATTGATATCCTCCTGAAAATAGAATGTTATTTATTACACTGATGCTGCTTTGGTGTCAATAATTGATGCCCGGCAAATCAGACTAAAACTATCCTGTTGACTTTGTCCCCTTTTTACCATAAATTTAACAGGAAAAAATCAGCAGCCGGGAGTATGGTAATGGAGAGATCCGGAAGCAGTTACACGGCATTTGTGGTACTTTTGCTTTCCCTTTTGGCTGTATCATTGCATGCGGAGGCGGCACCGGTGATGCTGGTGGACCAGTCGCACGACCAGCGCTTTCTGGTAGAAAAAAACGAGCCTCTCCATCTTTCGGGTTTTGCTGCGGTCATGAAAGCGGAAGGGTTTACGGTCAGGACAGGTTCAACCTCTCTGTCGGATGAAACTCTTATGGATGTGGATGTTCTGGCCATTTCAGGGCCTTTCAAGGAGATCAATCCGCAGGAGGCCGATGCTGTCATCCGTTTTCTGGAGAGGGGCGGGAAACTGGCCGTCATGATCCATATAGGCCCGCCTTTCGCGGAGCTTTTCCGGCGTATCGATGTGGATTTCACGAATTTCGTGCTCGGGGAACAGGAAAATATAATCGACGGTGATCCGAAAAACTTTCAGGTGAAAAAACTGGCCGACCATCCGCTCTTTGCCGGCCTGACACACTTCAGCCTGTACGGTGGGTGGGCGCTTGTGAATACGGCGGAAAATTCCCGGATCATCGCTTCGACATCGCCAAAGGCGTGGGTCGATTTCAACGGCGACAAAATACTTTCCAAGGGCGATATCGTGCAGGAGTTCGGCGTCGTGGTCGCAGGAAAGCTGGGAGCAGGCAGGTTTGTGGTTTTCGGAGACGATGCCGTATTCCAGAACAAGTTCCTGGATGACAGTAACAGACAGCTGGCGATAAACCTTGCAAGGTGGCTCAGATAATGAAAAAAGACGGAAGCATATCGACATCGACACGACTTTGCGCGGTCATCGGCAACCCTGTGGCACACTCCCTTTCTCCGGCTCTGCACAATGCGGCTTTCGATGCACTCGGGCTTGATTATGTATATACGGCTTTCAGGGTCGAGGATCTGAAGAGTGCGATAGCGGGAATGAGGGCTCTGGAAAACTTCAGGGGGATGAGCGTTACCATCCCTCACAAGATAGAAGTAATCGATTATCTTGACGAGGTCGGCGATATAGACCGTTCGATAGGCTCGATCAATACTGTCATTAATGAGAAGGGAAGGCTGTGCGGTTTCGGTACTGACGGTCCGGGAGCACTCAAGGCTATCCTTGATGCCGGCGTGAATCCGGATGCTTCCAATGTACTCATGCTGGGCGCCGGTGGCGCATCCAGGGCGATAGCATTCACGCTCGCCCGCTCGGCAAGCATCAGGAAACTAGTGATGACGGACATTAACGAGCCGATGCTGAGAGCTCTTGCCGCCGACCTCAAGTCGGGCACAAACGTGGCTGTCGAAGCCGATCTGCTCGGCCCGGACACGATTGCCGCCAGGATGTCCGAGGCTGATATAATCATTAACTGCACCCCGGTCGGGATGCATCCCAATGAAAATTCGTCGCTGGTGCCGCCCGCTCTTTTTCGAAGAGGACAGGTCGTCTTTGATGTGGTATACACTCCTCTGGAGACGAAACTACTGAAAGAAGCGGCAGCAAAAGGGTGCATCGTCATTTCCGGCGTCGAGATGTTCGTAAATCAGGCGGTGCTGCAGTTCGAGATGTTTACCGGTGCTGATGCCCCGGTGGATGTGATGCGCAAGGTGCTTATGGAGCGGCTTAAGGGATGAACATAGTTCTGATCGGCTATCGTGGTACAGGCAAGAGCCATGTGGGAAGGCTTCTGGCGGAGAAGCTGTCGTTCCCTTATGTCTCAATTGACAAGGCGATTGTCCTGCGTGCCGGCCTGAGCATCCCCGAGATAGTCGAGCGATACGGCTGGCCTGGTTTCCGCGACAGGGAGTCCCTGGAAGTAAAAGAGATGGCAGTCTGGGACAGCATTATCATCGATACCGGAGGTGGTGTGATCGAGCGTACGGAGAATGTCGAACTGCTCCGGGGAAACGGCTGTATTGTCTGGCTGAAAGCATCCGTAGAAACTGTAGTTTCGCGCATCAAGGGGAATGACGAAAGGCCAGCGCTGACTGCCGGGAAGACCTTTACTGAAGAGGTTGCAGAGGTTCTCGAAAGGCGGACTCCGCTCTATCGTGCCGCAGCAATGTACGAGATCGATACTGACGCCCTTGAGCCCGGCGAAATAGCAGATATGATAATAACAATCTTTCAGAAACAGACTGCCTCTATGTGAAAAATGTTTTATTTTATTGGCGAATTTGGTAGTAGTAGCTGAATTTATTTTGAGTGGTTGTTAATGGGTTAATGGGTTAATGGGGGATCGATGGAAAAACAGCAGATGCTCGATCAGGCTAAAGACAAGCTTGCCCCATTTGAAACAGGTAATGTAATAGATTTTATCCAACACCTCACGTTGAAATCGGCAATGGAGCAACCGATTATCATCGTGATATTTCTGGTATTTGCTTTTTATGCCACCATTAGAAGATCCAAATTCGTTCTGCTTTTTCTTTTTGCCTCGATATCCATAATGCTGCTGGTCAGATATACGCTTTCTGCCGAGTTGGTCGGCGGCGGACTAACCATAGGTTCGACTCTCCCGTTCGCAGCCGGCGGGTTGATTGTCGGCGGGGTGCTGATTTACCTTACGTTCATAAAGCACGACTGAGATCGAGCACTCTGCTGTCGATATTTTTTGCAAAGTTTTTTCGGAGGTAGTTGTGAAGTTTGGGAAACGTGACTGGATTTTCGTCGGCATCCTGGCCGTAGTACTGTTTATCTTTATTGCCATATCCGGTGAAGAGAAAACAAAAAAACTTCCGCTGGATGCGACTCACCAACAGTTCAACGATATGCTGAAAGCCGGAAAGAAGAAGAGCGAAGTTGATCCGCTCTGCGAAGCGTGTCATGACGGTGTGAAGATAAAGTTCCCGGATAAGCACCCGGCAAAGCCGGGCGGGGGGCCGATGAGGTGCCTGTTCTGCCATAAAAGCCATAAACAGTGAGGCTTGATTAACTCAGCCATTGACAACTCTCAATCTGACAGCGGAAATCGAACGCCTCATAGCCGACATCACCTCCAGGCATGAGGCGTTTTATCATATCGACCCATCGCGGATTCTTGTCTGTATCAACAGTTCGAGAAACAGCAGCGAGCATGGACTATTCGCAAAGATCCACCCCTTGCGGTTCCCCTCAGGCAAGACTTCACAAACAATCAAGCGGGGCAGGAATACGCTTCGCTGCACGATGCCCGAGGTAGCCCATCAGGGCCGCGAGATACTCTACGTTATCTACTTCATCATCCCCAGATTCATGGACAGACCCTTACGGGACAAACTGGTCACAATCTTCCACGAGCTTTATCATATTTCCCCAGAGTTTGACGGTGATATCAGGCGTTTCCCCGGCCGCAACTTCGCTCATGGCGGTTCGACCAAACGTTACAACAAGCTTATGGAGCGTTTTGTGGACGAGTACTTTCTTCACTCGGGCAGTTCTGAGCGGACTGTATTCATGGAGTGCGGCATGACGGAGCTCAGGGAGCGGCACAGGGCGATTGTGGGGAGGAAGATGGCGATGCCGAAGATCACCGTGGAGAGGGTGTGACGGCCGCAGGGGATTGATCCGGATACTGCGGCTGAATACTGCCTTCATTCGTCTAGTGGAGCCATTTCTGCAATTCTAGGCTCATTCGGCTATAGCAGATAAACTCGCTTCGCTCAGACAGTATCTGCTGCTTGACGCTTCATTTCGCCAAGAATTGCAACGAAGTAGCCCCAATGACTCATTCCGGCAGCATTCATCCGCCTTCATTCATGCCATCTCAATTACTGCTTTTACAGCCTTTTCAATTCCATCTGCTGCTTCGCTGATGCAGCCGGCAAGCATATAGGCCGGAGTGCTGACAATCCTGTTCCGGCTGTCGATCACAAGCTCCCTTACCGGACAGTTCAGGTGTTTGCTGCCGGTTGCGTTTATGGCTGCTGCGGTGCCTTCATCAGTACCTATGGTGACTTCCGGCGCATACTCTTTGCCTAGCACAGCCGCAATCAGGGCCGGCGCGATGCAGATGGCTCCGATCGGCTTTTTGGCAACTGCCACCTCCTTCAGCAGGCGGGCTACATCAGGCTGGATGGAAGCATCAGCTCCTTTTGATGCAAAGTCGCAGAGGTTCTTGGCAGCGCCGAATCCTCCGGGGAAGATGATCGCGTCGAGTTCATCGGCCCTGACCCCTGCGATATTCCTGATCTTTCCACGGGCGATACGGGCAGACTCGACAAGCACGTTACGCCTGGCTCCGGTCGGCTTACCAACAAGATGGTCGATTTCAACAAGCTCCATATCAGGGGCCATGCATACAGCTTCGGCGCCGTTTCTGTCGATAGCCAGAAGAGTCAGAACAGCTTCATGGATTTCGCTGCCGTCATATACGCCGCAACCGGAGAGAACTACACCAATCATTTTTTTCATCTTTTTGCCCCCTTTTATCGCGAGTAGAGAACCGCTACCGCTTTCGCCTTTTCACTGCCGATTGAAATATATCCGTGCGCTTCCGAAGAGTCATAATAGATGCTGTCCCCGGTCTTCAAGGTCATCACCTCTTCCCCGTAGTGAAACTCCAGCTCTCCATGCAGCAGATAGATGAACTCTTCGCCGTCGTGCCGGTAAAGCAGGGTGTCATCCCATTTCCCGGTTTCGAACTCAATCAGGAAGGGCTCCATGGATTTGTGCCTCATCCGCGGGGCAAGCGAGTGATACAGGTAATTTTGCGGAGAGTCGTTGCCTGAGCGCCTGCGGCTGGATCTGATATCGCTGTTCCTGAGCAGCACGAACTTCCGCCGGTCCTCTTCCTCTTCAAAGAAGTAATGTATGCCTACTTTAAGCGCTTTGGCAATCTTCAGAAGGGTAGCGATCGGGGGGATTACCAGTTCGTTCTCTATCTGCGAAAGGAGTGGCTTTGACAGACCGGACAGGTCGGAGAGGTACTGAAGAGTAAGCCGCCCCTCCTTTCTCAGCTTCCGGATTTTCTGCCCGATATTAAGTTCTTTGACATCAGTGGCTTGGCTGCTCATTCAAGTAAGCTCCTAAGGCGCTTTATATTCCAAAGGGGGCAAAGGGTCAACAGCTGTTTTGCGGTTGATGTTTGAAGGGCTGCTTCAGCAAATCCCGAAGCAATGCTTGAAAGATGGTTTCCATTGTCGTAATCCAGGCAGAAAATCGCGCAATGGCAATGCCGGCGCGGGCTGACAAGTGTAGGCCTTTTGAATACTCTTGCAGGAAGATTTTTGAATGATTATAGTGTCGTAAGAGGTGAAGAGTCATGATCCGAAATCGCTTGATATTCCTTTTGCTCCTGGCTGTCTGTGTGCTCCCTGCCTGCGGACGGGAGAAGGAGAAGAATATTTTCTACGAGACCGGGAAGGTTGAATCACCGGTCAAGGATGTGCCGAAGGATATTCTGGCTACGCAGCAGGCTTTCACGAATCTGGTGAAAGTGGTAACCCCCTCTGTGGTCAATATCTCGACCATCAGCAAAAAGAAGCTTGTCCAGCCGTTCATCGAGATCTCGCCGTTTTTCGGAGACCTGTTTGAGGAGATGCCCTCCCGTCCCCGCTACAGAAAGGAGTCGAGCCTCGGATCCGGTATCATCATCAACAGGGACGGCTACATAATCACCAATGACCATGTAGTAAGAGATGCCGAAAGTATTCAGGTGAAACTCTCCAACGAGAGCACTTATGATGCGAAGGTCGTCGGCAGCGACCCCAAGTCTGATATCGCCGTTATCAAGATCAACTCAAAAGAGCCGCTTCCGGTGGCTGTGCTCGGTGATTCGGATAAACTCCAGGTCGGGCAGTGGGCTATTGCCATCGGGAATCCATTCGGGCTCGACAGGACGGTGACTGTCGGCGTCGTCTCTGCTACCGGTCGCTCCAACATGGGAATCGAGACCTATGAAAACTTCATCCAGACTGATGCCTCGATCAATCCGGGGAATTCAGGTGGACCTCTCCTGAATGTGAATGGCGAGGTCATCGGGATAAACACCGCGATTGTCGCGGCAGGACAGGGGATAGGTTTCGCTATCCCGGTGAATATGGCGAAGCGGGTGGTCGAACAGCTCATAAAGAAAGGGAGCGTTACCAGGGCGTGGCTTGGAGTCGCAATCCAGCCGGTGACAGAGGATATTGCGGCCTCATTCGGGCTGCAGAAAGCAAAGGGCGCCCTGATTTCCGATGTCATGGCCGGAAGTCCTGCGGAAAAGGCCGGTCTCCGGCAGGGAGACATTCTCCTCACTTTCGATGACAAGGAGGTCAAGGATGCCCGTCAGCTTCAGCTTGTTGTTGCTGAAACGCCGATCGGGAAACCGGTCGTTGCCGAAATCTTCCGTGACGGCAAGCTGCAGAAATTCAATCTGCAACTAGCCAGCGGAGACAGCAAGGAGGCAACGAAACCCCGTCCTGCCAAGGTTGCCGAATCCTGGCTCGGCCTTGAAGTCGATGAACTTCCTCGCAGCAAGGCACAGTCTGGTATTTCAGGGGTGATCGTAACGGCTGTCGAGCCGGAGAGCACAGCGGCCTCCAGCGGATTACAGCGGGGGGATATCATAACATCGGTCAATCAGAGGAAGACCGGCACTCTGCAGGAGTATGAGGCAGCCATGAAGGACGCTGCAAAGAGGGGGAGCGTAGCCCTTCTGGTCAGAAGAGGAAACGTGAGCATATACTTTGCCTTAAAATTAAGGTAGCATGAGATGAAAATATCAGTATAATCAGGAAGGCTTCGGTAGGTCGCAGTACTACACCTGATCAACTTTATGGAAGCTGCTTTATTTAGGGGGTACCATGAATCTCATCGAAAACCCGGATCAGGCCAGAAGACTTGCCCGGGCGATCCTTTCAGATGTGGCGATCTACAACAGGGAAAAGGTCGAGTCCGGCATAAAGAACGACAATCTTTTCGAGGTGCTTACCGACGAGATCGAAGAGGGGCGGCAGCACTACAATTCACGAGTGGCCCCGCAGGTTTCGAGCATGAACTTCTTTGACCTTGCGATTGTGGATGTGCTGGTCAAGCGAGCCGGCAAGATCGAGTCGACGATCTGGTAACATCGATTTTCGTAACTAATCGGCTGTTTTGAAGGCGCGATTTTTAAATCGCGCCTTTTACTTTCAAAAATGGACAAAACTTTACATATCATAGTGCCTGACGGTACCAGCGGAACGCGGCTTGATGCCTTTCTCGCTTCAGTTGTCCCTGAACTTACCCGTGCTGCGGTTCAGAGGCTTATCGAAGACGGGGATGTGCTTTTGAACGGCATCGTGCAAAAGTCTTCCTACAAGGTCTCCGAAGGTGAGGAGATCTCTGTGACGATCCCTCCACCTGAACCTTCAACCGCAATCGCTGAAGAGATGCAGCTCGATATCCTTTACGAGGATAAGGATCTGATCGTCATCAATAAACCTGCGGGAATGACGGTCCATCCGGGCGCAGGAGTGAACAGCGGGACCCTGGTGAACGGGCTTCTCGGGCACTGTTCCGATCTTTCCGGCATCGGCGGCGAAATACGTCCGGGGATTGTCCACAGGATCGACAAGGACACTACGGGAATTCTGGTAGTCGCAAAGAATGATGCGACGCACGAGGGTCTGGCAGCCCAGTTCAGGGCTCATTCGGTCAAACGGGTCTACTTTGCCTTGGTCTTCGGTTCACCCAGGACGGACAAGGGGAGGGTGGAGAGCGTCATAGGCCGTCACCCTGTTGACCGAAAACGGATGTCCGGCAGCGCAAAGCACGGCAGGAATGCGGTCACGCACTGGAAAGTGTTGGCCAGGTTCCCGGAAGTCACGCTGCTGAAACTCCGGCTTGAGACCGGAAGAACCCACCAGATCAGGGTCCATATGTCCGAATCCGGACACCCGCTGGTCGGAGACCCGGTCTACGGAGGTACGGCAAGAGCCGCAGGTCTCAAGTCACCGGAGTTCAGGAGTATGGTGAAAAGATTCGGACGGCAAGCGCTTCATGCCAAGACACTTGGTTTCAGGCATCCGGCTACCGGCGAATATATCGAATTTGATTCAGAGCTCCCGGAGGATATGCAGACCCTTCTGGATTATCTTGAAAGGACATGAAGAAATATGGAGTTTACCAGAAAAGCTAACATACATTACCTCGAAGCGGAATTGCTGAAGGGTGCCGAAGTGTCGGTCCATGGCTTTACAACAAGGCATGAGGGGGTTTCACGGGCACCGTACAACTCGCTTAATCTCGGGCTGAATACATTCGACTCGCCGCACAGCGTTCAGGGCAATCGCAGCCTTCTGGCAAGATCTTTCGGCGCGAAGGCCGAGAAGTTTGTCATGGTCAACCAGTGTCATGGCAGCGACATCCTTGTGATTGACGAACCTAATCCCGATTATGCCCATTTCCAGAAGATCGAATGTGACGGGATCATCACAAATCAGCCGCGTGTCATGATCGCGGTCGGCGTAGCGGACTGCGTTCCGCTGCTCCTCCTTGATCCGGTAAAGCGGGTTGCTGCGGTGCTTCATGCCGGGTGGAAGGGGAGCGCGGCGAATATTGCGGCAAAGGGTGTGGAATCGCTGGTCAAGCTTTTCGGCTCTGACCGGTCCCGGATACTGGCAGCCATTGGTCCGGCAATAGGGCCATGCTGTTATGAAGTCGACAAGTTTGTCTGTGATGCCTTCTCTGCAAGCGGGGTGGCGTGGGCGGAAGTCTCTTCGGAATCAGGAGCGGGAAAGTGGCGGCTCGATCTTGCCAGGGTCAACCTGTTGCAGTTGCTTGATGCAGGGCTGAGCCCTGAGAATATAGAGTCAGCGGAGAAATGTGTTTCCTGCGATCATGACCGGTTCTTCTCGTATCGGAGGGATGGAGGGGAGACAGGGAGGCAGGCAGGGTTCATCATGCTGAATTAGATGTCGAGGATGTCCCCGTCGTTCAGCACCACGAGATCTTGCATGCCGAGCGCCCGGATCTCTTCAATAATCTGATCCCTGAACATGGCCTTGAGGTGCGCAACAAAGATATTTCGGGGACGGGTGGGGAGTTTTTTTATCATAGCAATCATCAGAAGAGGGGTCAGGTGTCCGGTCTGGAGCGCCAGCTCCTCTTTTTCATTGGGGAACGAGACCTCAATGATCATGGAGTCCGGAACTTTCCCTTTTATGGCGAGCTTTGAATCCGTCCCGATATCACTGGTATAAAGCAGCGTGCTTTTCCCGTCATCAATCCAATAGCCGAAGTCCGAGATACTCTGGAAGAGGAAGAACGGAGTGATTGAAAGCCCGTCAAGATGAACTGCAACGCCTTCGTCGAGGCGGCTGTACTTCAGGACCGGAGACTGCTCATTCGGAAGAACCGAGAAGTCAGGCCAGATAATGCCGTTCATCAGGTGCTGTCTGATCGAACTTATTGTCTGTTCTGATCCGTATATGGTCACAGGGGTGGTCTCCTGCATGAAGACCAGATTCTCTACCAGCGTAGGGAGCCCTTTTACGTGATCAAAATGAGGATGTGAGATGAAGATGCTTTTAAGGGGTCTTATCTCTTCAGGAGTAAGTGATGAGCATATCGTACCGCCGTCGAGCAGGACTCTGTCATTTATGAGAAAAGCTGATGTCTTGGATTCTTTAGATATCGATCCGGCACAGCCGAGGACCCGGATTTTCATCAGGTTTTATTCTCCATCAATAAGGAGCGGTTAAGTCTGGTGGATTAGATATAAACCTCTAACTGATTCAAATCAAGCGCAAAATATCCGGCAGTTCCTTGTGTATGCCGGCTGTTTTGCAGTCATTACCGTCCAAGATTCATTATCAATTCCACTTGACCCGCACTTCTTACAGACAGCCTTTCATTCTATCTCCCTCATACTCGATAATATCCAATATCTCGTCGCTGCCGTAGTCTCGGGAGTGGAGGGAAATGCCCGAGCGGCTAGCGGACACCCGCCTGAGGCTGCCATTGCTTACCATGCAGACATCAGCATAAAATGTAGTTCGGGCGGCAGTCAGTAAAGGTCCGCAGCTCGGGCTCGACCGAACGGACGAGGCTTCGGCAGCTTTCCCTGCGAAGATCCGGCAGTTGTATTGTGTTTTCCATCCGGTATAATTCATATTCTGGAGTTCACAGCAAATCATTAAGAGGGGGTTCGCATGCGGCTTAAATGTTCCTGTTTCGTTGCTGTTGCTGTTTTAGTGCTGGCTAACCGGGCGGTTGCTATCGGGGCAGACAAGGCCGGTCCGGCCGACGGTTATACCATACACGTTCTGGCCCCTCATCAGATGGAGGACGGCACCGTGGCAGGACCGTTTCACCATTACTGCAAGCCGGTACAGAAGGGGAGGATCTTCCAGTGTCTGCTGTTCAGGACGGCAAACCCGGAGGCCGAGCTGGTAGGCATCGAGTACTTCGTGGATAAGGAGTTGGCCCGGAAAAATGTGCCGCTCATTCAGTGGAACCGGCATTTCCACGATCACGAGATCGAAATTGCTTCAGGCCGCGTACAGGTTCTGGACGTGTTACCGGAAGAGGCCAAAACCATTGCCAGGAAAGCGGCCGGTACGGACGGCATAATTTTCGAGCTTTGGCAGGAAGGTGCACCAATACCCGACGGCAAGGTAAGCTTCCCAACTTCAGTCGGGCATATCTTCAGGGCAAGATGAGCTTCCGCCGGGAATTGAGACGGTAAACTTGACATGCTGAAGCAGACGAAAAAACCCGGAGGATGCGATGGGGAAGCGACTGGGGATTTACATCTTCAATGGAGCAGAAGTTATCGATTGGGCCGGCCCGGCTGGTGTCTTTGCCGTTGCCAGAAGAATGGATCCCGAGCTGGACGTCTTTCTGATCGGTGATTCCCTTGTTCCTGTAACGGCAACAGCCAATATTTCTGTAAACCCGCGCTACTCTCTTGATCAGCAGCCTGATATGGATGCCTTCCTGATACCGGGCGGAATAGGTACGCGGGCCGAGATGCATAACGGCCGCCTGATCGGATTTGTGAAGGGATTGCCTGAAAAAACCCTGTTGGTGAGTGTCTGCACAGGTTCCTGGGTATACGGCAAGGCCGGCCTGCTGGACGGCATCAAAGCCACCAGCCGCAAGAGTAGAGACCCTGGTGAAGCGATCGTGCCGCTGGATCGCTTGGCGGAAATTGCACCAAAAACCATGATCGAGCGGCACCGTATTGTTGACAGCGGCAGAATCATTACAGCGGGAGGCATAAGCTCGGGGCTGGAAATGGGACTCTATCTTTTGGAACGCTTTGGCTACGAGCAGGAGTTTGTCGATACGGTGGCACGTGTGATGGAATATGAAAAACAGTGGCAAATCATGAAGCACGATCGCCTGGTAATATAGCTGACGCCTCACCATACTATCGTATTATTCGCCTTCGATTTCCGATTCCTTCAGCAACCTTTCAAGATGCTGTTTCCAGACCGCGGCCTTGGTATGCGTGCCGTGCCCGATGGTCTCGGTGCTCATGGGTATGACCAGCGCCCGGCCATGTTTCACACGCTTGACCTGCTGTTCCAGTATCCCCAGTTCGGGCGGGTTGATCAGGTCGTCGCCGAAATTAATGGCGAGAAGCGGTGCACGGATTTTTTCCAGTTCGGGGCCGGGGTCGTAATCGTATGAACTCTCCACTGAGTAGAGCAGGTTGTTGGCGTCCAGATTTGCGAGCCGTGTCGCGACCTCTTCCTCAAACAGTTCATCCGCCTTTTGTCGGGTAGGTCCCTCGTGATAGCGGAGCAGCGGGTTGCTCCCCATCAGGAAGAGAATCTGGGCGGAGATCTTCAGGCTGTGCGGCTGGGTCCGGTACTCACCGCTATGCCATTCGGGATCGCTGCGGATCGCTTCGCTGATCATCTTGCGCCAGACCCGGTTGCGGCCGGATATCTGTGCCGGCAGGCAGGCCAGGGGTAGCAGGGCATCCATGAAGTCGGGGTGGGTCTCCCCCCAGAGCCAAGTGTGCATCCCCCCCATGGAGGTTCCCATCACCAGCCGCAGGTGATTTACCTGCAATCCTTCAGTCAGCAGCCGGTACTGTGCTTCGATCAGGTCATGATATCCGTACCTGGGAAATTTCCCCCGCAGACCGTCACTGGGTCTGGTTGACTTGCCGTGGCCGAGGTTGTCGGGGATGATGATATAGTAACGGCCCGCATCCAGGGGCTGTCCCCGGCCGAACAACTCGCCGGTGAAGGCGATATTCATCAGGCTTTCGCCATCGCCTCCGGTTCCATGCAGAATCAACACTGCGTTTCGCACTTTCCCCCGGGCGTCGCGCCTGAGCTGGCCGAAGGTGCGGTAATGGATGCGAATCTCAGGTAATGTCTCCCCGGAACTGAAGCGGAACTCCTTGAGGCGATAGTCGCCCGTGGTCGCTTGCGGCTGATCGGCTGCCTGCAGGGAGCAGGCTGTTGCTAACAAAATCAGGCCGGTAAATCCTAAAGCATTCATGATTTTCTCCCTTGACTTGTGCCTCTACTAAAATTCTACCCTCTTGGCGTGTCGATGACAAGGAACCGCCGAACCTTCTGAATCCGGCTTTGCATCTTCAGGATCGGGGCGAGAGCATTACAATGCATGTTCTGCAATCGGAAAAGTGCGGGCTGGAAGTGTTGCATGCTCGATTGTATGCTATATTTCGAATAGCCGGTTTCGATCCGGAAACCGGCTACTCGAAATATCGGGGGAGGAGAATCATGCCAAAAAATTATCGCGATCACCTGGCTGCAGGTACCGTTCTTATTATACTTTTCATGCTACTTGGAGCCGGAGCGGCTTTCGGTGGTGCACCGGATGCCGGCAGCGGGGGGGCGGTCTGGGGGGCGGATTACTTCCCCGATACCGCGCTGATTACCCATGAAGGAAAGAAGGTTCGCTTCTTCAGCGATCTCATCAAGAACAAGGTGGTGGCCATCAACTTCATCTACACCAATTGTCCCGATGCCTGCTCCCTGGAGACGGCCCGGCTGCGCGAGGTGCAGAAAATCCTGGGAGAGCGGGTCGGCCGTGACGTCTTCATCTACTCGATCACCATCGATCCGGATTACGACACGCCGCAGGTGCTGAAGCGCTATGCGGAAAAATTCCAGGTCGGGCCGGGCTGGCTATTCCTGACCGGAAAAGAGGCCGACATTACGCTCCTGCGCAAGAAACTTGGCCTGTATAATGAGGAGGGGCGGAGCGAGAAGCTCCAGGAACACAACCTGAGCAACATTATCGGCAACCAGGCCACGGGGCAGTGGATGAAGAGCTCGCCCTACGAAAACCCCTACGTCCTGGCCACGCAGCTCGGCAGCTGGCTGCACAACTGGAAGATGCCGCCGGATACCAAAAAGGATTATTCCGACGCCCCGATAGTGCGTACTATCTCCAAGGGAGAAACCATCTTCCGCACCCGCTGCTCCGCCTGCCACACGATCGGGTCGGAGGATGCCGCCGGGTCGAAGATGCGCCCCATCGGACCGGACCTGCTGAATGTGACCCGCAAGCGGGACCTGGTCTGGCTGACCCGCTGGATGAAGGAGCCGGACCTGATGCTGGCGGAGAAAGAACCGCTGGCCATGGCCTTGCTGACCGAATACAACGATGTGCCGATGCCTAACCTGCGGCTGAACACGACCGATATCCAGGATTTGTTCGAGTATATCGAGGAAGAGAGTCACAGGGCGGAGCATCACAAGCATGGCGAGCACCATCATCAATGATGAACAATAGCAGCGGCGGGTAGGTCAGCAGGTAAATTTCATTTGCCCGTCAGAAGCTTGAACCGTGCTTCCATATTTTTTGGGGGCTGGGGGTTCTTGTAGCGAACAATCCCTTTGGAATCGACCAGGAAAACGGTCGGGACTCCCCTGACCCGGAAAGCCGTTCCAATCGCGAAGGAATGATCGAAACCGGTGGGAAACCCGTAGCCGTACTTTTTCCAGTATTTCCGGGCCTTGCTCTCGGTGTCGTTGAGTCCGGTATTGACGGCCAGTACCGCCAATCCCCGCGGAACGAACTCCTGGGCCAGGCGGTTGATTTCGGGAAGCTCGCGCATGCAGTCGGAGCACCAGGTGTTCCAGAAAACCAGCAGCAGGGGTTTCCCCACAAAACTTGCACGGGAGAGGCTTTTACCGTCAAAGGTCTGAATGCTGAAATCAGGCAGCGATTCACCGACCTCGGCGCCCCAAGCCGCGGGAAGCGTGAAAATCAACGACAACAGCACCAGCAAGGGAATCATGATATTCTTTTTCATTTGCACCACCTTTAAAACCAGACCTGTCCGGCCTTGACCAGATAATATCCCGCCAGACCAAGCATCAGCACTCCGAGAACCTTTTTTACGATCACCATCCAACGGCCCGGCTTGGGCAGTCTTGCGGCCAACCCCGAAAAAGTTCCGACAACGAGCAGCAGCATCCCCATCCCCATGGAAAAGGCAAACAGCAAAACGGCTCCGTAGGCGACACTGTGACTCGTGGCAACAAACGTCAGCAGTCCGAACAGTACCGGTGTGGTGCAGGGAGAAGCCACCAGACCCGAGGCGGCACCGAGCAGAAAGGCACCGGGCACTCCCCCTATGGCCGGTTCCCAGGTTCGACCGGAAAACCGGGCTGACAGCGGAATCACGTCCAGGATGTTTAGCGCAAAAAAGAGCAGAATAATTGCTGCGACCAGCAGTGTCCAGGGGTTGGTACTTATCAGCCCGAACATGCTGCCGGTCAGGGCTGCAACTATGCCCAGAAGCGAATAGACTGCAGCCATGCCCACAACATACGCCAGTGAAAGCAGAAAAGACTTTAATCTGGATTTTTCCGCGCCGGATCGGGAAACAACATAGGCCGATACAATGGGAAACATGGGGTATACACAGGGGGAAAGGCCGGCAAGTACGCCGCCTGTAAAGGCCGCTCCAACGGCAATCAGCGCAGGACCGCCAAGGTATGATTCCATGCCGGTCATACGAATCCTTTTTCGATGGCGTATCTTACGAGGTCCGCGGTGTTCCGGAGATTCAGCTTGCTCAGGATGGTGGCGCGATGAGCCTCCACGGTACGGACGCTTATGAGGAGAATCTCCGCTATCTCCCGGTTCGATTTTCCCTCGGCAATCAGATTCAGGATCTCCGTCTCCCGTGCCGAGAGCGGTTCGGGGACAGGAACTTCGTCTTCTGCAAGCTCTTCCCGCAGACGGGGAGAGATGTATCTCCTCCCAAGCCGGATTTTATCGATGGCGGAAAAAAGCTCTCGATCTGCATCCTCTTTCAGGAGGTATCCTTGGGCGCCGGCCGAGAGGGCCTGGTGCAGGTATTCCCGGTGCATGGTCAGGACCAGCACCTGCACCGCGGGAAAGCTCTTCTTGACCTCGCGCATCGCCTCTATCCCGCGGAGCCTGGGCATGGAGATATCGAGGATCAGCAGGTGCGGAATCGTGGTCTGCAGAAGCGACAAAAGTTCCAGCCCGTCTCCCGCCTCTCCAACCACCTCCAGGTCGGCAACTCCTTCGATGATCTTCCTGAGCCCCTGCCGGAAAAGGGCATGGTCATCGGCAAGCACGATCAGGTAACCCCCCATTTCAGATTCCTCCTTGTTCAACGGGGAGGCTGAAAGTGATCCTGGTTCCCTCTCCTGCGCGGCTCCACAGTTCAAAAATACCCCCCATCATCCTCACCCGTTCGCTCATGGTCGTCAGGCCGACTCCCCTTTCGGAGACAGCTCTCTGTACAGGCTCCATCGTATCAAAGCCCTTGCCGTCGTCTTCCACTGTAAAGGTTACCTTTTCATCCTGGGGCCTGATGCTGATGGAGACCTTGCTGGCCCCGGCATGCTTGCCTACGTTGGTCAGCGCCTCCTGGATGACCCTGTAGATGGTGATGCGATGGTTTTCGGGGAAAAGAGCGTCGATTTCCGCGATATCCGCCGTTGCCTTCAAGGAATGGGATTTCCTGAAGTTGCTCACCAGCCATTTCAGGGCGGATGCAAGGCCCAGGTCCTCCAGAATGGCCGGGCTCAGGTCCAGTGAGAGCCTGCGGACATCCTCGATGACTTCATCCAGGTATTCCAGCAGACTTTCACAATCCTCCCTGGCCGCCCCCTGGCTTTCATCGATTCCTTTTTCAACCAGGCGTATCCGCAGCTTCATGACGTTCAGCGCCTGCCCCAGGCTGTCATGGAGCTCCATCGATATGCGCTTCCGTTCGATTTCCTGAGCCCTTATAAGTTGGTCGGAGAGTTGGCGAACCTGCTTTTCAGATTTCTTCAGCGTCTCCTCTGCCTGTAGACGTTCGGCAATTTCGCGTCGGAGCTGTTCGTTTGCAGCTGTTAATTCGGTGGTGCGCTGCTCGACCAATCCCGCCAGGTTCTCACGGTGTGCGGCCAATTCCTCAGCCTGGGAGAGCAGAAGACTGTTCGTCTCAAGCAGCGCCTCTTCCGCCCGTTTCCGTAGCACCTCGATTCTCCAGATGACCGTTGTCGCGCTTACCAGGATGAACGCCCAGAGAAGGTAGATGCTATGAACGAGGCGTTTTGATCTCTGCAGATATTCATCCCGGTTCGTTTTGCAGACATTCTCGATGGCAGCAGTTTTTTCAAGTATCTGATTGAACATCGCATCAAACTGCTGATCGGAGTCCGAACCGGCACCTCTTTCATCGATACTTTGCAACCGCCAGAGCGCCAAATTCTTGAATGACTTGAGCTGGGAATTCATCTCTTCTGCGCGCGCCTGCAGCCCGAGCATCTTCACTATCCCTGAAACAGATTCCCGCTCGGAGTCGATTGGTCCACCGTTGCTGATGGCTTCGGCCAGTTTGATAGTCTTATCCATCAGGGTAATGGCACCCTGTATGTTCTCCGTTGTATCTCCGGAGATAAATTCCTCAATTTTCAGGTGGAATATGGCTGTATTCACTTCTACGTGCAAAATCGCGTTATTGAGGACGGAATTAATGTGCTGGTACACCCTGATCCTGGAGACGGTATAAAACTGGATGATCGAGAGCATGCCGATCAGTACGACCGTCATCGGCATCCAATAGTTCCACTTCCTTGATTTTATTGAACCTGTCATGGGTATCCTTGGAACGCTATTTCGTTGTCGGCTGGAGACTAAAGAATAAACCGAGTTCATTTATCTGTTCTGTTCACTACTGCGTGGATGAAGTCACTGCCGCGGTTTGCAGGTATGGTGCAATGTATTACTTTTACGGCAATATATGCATTAGTCAAATTGTCATTCGGCCTGGCCGCCAGAGTGACCATCATTCTCGATACGCACGGGAAGAACCGGTCACCTCCGGGTGCGGGGGTAACAAATATCAAAATACGTATTTCTACGAATTCAATCCTTCTCTCGAAAGGGTATATTCAAACTGTAGCAAGAGCAAATAAGAGAACAAAAAAGAAAGGGAGTGATTTAGATGAGAAGTATTAACTGCACAATTAGAAATGCAATGCTGGCAGCAGTGGTTTTGGTTTTGTCCACCACTCCGGCATTGGCATTTGGAGCGAATAAAGTGTTGGATGAAAAACCGAAGGTTGAAATAAACAAGGTCGAAAAAGCGATGATCGAGGCGAAAAAAGCTGAAGAAGAAGCGGTTATGAAGCCGAAAGCAAATTCGGATTACGGAGTGCTTCGTAACAATCGAGTCGGTATCGAGCGCATCAACCTGCTGGGTGAAGGCATACTCGGCGAAGAAGGTATCCTTGGCGAAGGTTTACTCGGCATAGGAGACTGAATCCATTCGCTTGATAACGGAGATCATACATAAAACGAGATAGTAATTATCGGTTATCCAATGTGAACGGATAACCGATAGAGGAGGATGTCATGAGAAGCTTCAGAAACGAAATAAAACATATATTGAGCGCCGTGACGTTTCTCACCGCACTGTTTACCATGACGCTTGTATTGGCAGGCAGCGCTTCTGCTGTAGTCACCACCCCGTTAGGTAATCCGGCGGTAATTCATGCGCCGATCGGTACAGCAGTTAGTACGCTTGCGGTACGGCCGGCAATCAACCCGCTCTTCAGACCGGCGATCAACCCGCTCTTCAGGCCGGCGGTCAACCCATTCTTCAGACCGGCGGCTTTCAACCCGTTCTTCAGACCTGCGTTCTTCAACCCCTTCCTTGGAGTCGATCTGGATGACTTGGGTTTGGGCTTTGGCTTTGGTTTGGGAATAGGTGCAGTCGGAATAGGTGCAGTCGATTAATCGGACGATAGAGCCCAACGAGAAGTGCTGTGATGCGAGAGGGACGGAAGATGGTATTTCGCCCCTCTTTTTGCAACTATAGTCAATCGGCTAATCCTCAGAAGCTGTTCAGGGAGAGATGCCTGCTCTACTCCTCCGACAAGCTGTTTGACTCAAGCAGTGCTTCTTCAGCACTTTTGCGCCGCATTTCCATTCTCCAGATGCCGGCCGCAGCAGCAGTGATGATGAGCGCCCAGACAAAATAGATGCTCCGCAGGACGCGTTGCGATTTGATCCGGTTTTCGTTCCTGTTTCTGGTGCAGACCTCCTCGATAACCGACGCTTTGGCAAGGATCTGGTCAAACTGCTCGTCAAACTGCTCATCTGCGGCCGCATCAGCACCCTTCGCGACGACATCCTCCATACGCCACATACCTAATCTCTTGAATTCAACCAGCAGGGAGTGCAACTCTTCCACCTGTTTCTGCAGAGTCAGCAAAGCTACAATCCCCGATGCCGATCCTTCTTCGGAATCGATGGCCTTACCCTTGAGGATGGCGTCGGCCCGTCCGATCGTCCTGTCCATGCCAGCAATGGCGTCCTTGATTTCCACCCCTTCTTCCCCGGCGGCGATTTCATCTACCCGCAGGTGGAATATCGCAGCATCGACTTCCATATGCAGGATCGCGTTGTTAAGGATGGTATTTTTATGCTGGTATGCACTTATCCTGTGGACAGCGAAGAACAGGCTGATCGAGATCATGCCGATCAATAAGATCGTCAGCGGCATCCAGTACCATTTCAAGGATTTCCCGGTAGCGTGCATAATCGTTCACCTAGCCAAAAAAATATTTACCGCAGAACTGCAGAGACATAGAGAAGAATACACCAAGATATAAAAAGAGGAAGTGGTCGGCTTTATTAAAGAGTATTGCCGGCTTTTTTGTGAATGGCGCGCCCGGAGAGATTCGAACTCCCGACACCCTGGTTCGAAGCCAGGTACTCTATCCAGCTGAGCTACGGGCGCGTGTGAAAGACACTACAACATTTCTTGCATTCAGGCAAGTAGTGGCTGCAGCTGCTGCTTTTTCTGGCATTTGCAGTCGGTTTCGGTGTATAACCTTCACGCCTTGCCGAACTGAACAGAAAGGACTACTACAAATGCACGAACTGATCAACTGGCTTCTGACGACCATGAACGCCATGGGATATCCGGGGATATTCATCCTCATGGCTATGGAGAGCTCTGTCATCCCGGTTCCAAGCGAACTGGTCATGCCTCCAGCCGGCTATCTCGCCAACCAGGGGCAGATGAACATCTGGATCACCATCCTGATGGGGACCGCCGGCAGCCTTGTCGGCGCGTATGCCAACTACTTTACCGCCCACTGGCTTGGACGTCCGCTGGTCCTGAAGTACGGCAAGTACGTCTGGATAACAGAGGAAAAGTTTGCCAAAGTCGAGAAATTCTTCCTGAAGCACGGGGAGATCTCGACGTTCATAGGCCGGCTCTTGCCGGTCATTCGCCACCTTATCTCGATCCCTGCCGGGATCGCCGGGATGAATCACCTCAAATTTTCTCTCTACACTCTTGTCGGAGCGGGAATGTGGTGTACGATCCTGGCATGGATCGGCTACTTCATCGGCAAGGAGCAGGCGCTGATCATAAAATACTCGCATCAGGCGGTAATCGGAGTGATCCTGTTCAGTGCCGTCCTGATAGCTGTCTATGTCTGGAGGCATAAGAGTAAAACTGTTTAGGCCGGCGAAAGCGGATTTGACAGCCTGAAATCAGAAGAGGCGAGGGAATTTCCCCTCGCCTCTTTCAGTTACTGATGCTGCTGCGGCAGTATTTTATTTCGGGACTTTTTCCCAGTCCTCCAGAAACTTCTTGATCCCGGCATCGGTAAGCGGATGCTTTGCCAGCTGCATCATGACGCTGAAAGGAATGGTGGCCACATCGGCACCGAGCAGGGCCGAGTCCAGAACATGGATCGGATTGCGGACGCTGGCGACGATGATCTCGGCATTGAAACCGTAGTTGTCGAAGATGGTCCGGATCTCTTCGATGATACCCATGCCGTTCTGCGAGATGTCATCAAGACGTCCGACAAACGGTGAAACGTAGGTCGCTCCCGCTTTGGCAGCCAGTAGAGCCTGCATCGCGGTGAATATCAGGGTGACATTGGTCTTGACCTTTTTTTCGGTCAGAGTTTTGGTTGCCTTGAGCCCTTCGGGACACATTGGCAGCTTGATGACGATGTTTTTGTGAATTTTCGCAAGTTTCAAGGCTTCTTTTATCATTCCGTCATGGTCAAGCGAAACCACTTCGGCCGATATCGGTCCGTCAACGATGCTGACAATCTCCTTGATGACATCTTCAAATTTGCGCCCTGACTTTGCTATCAGCGACGGATTTGTCGTAACTCCGTCCACCAGCCCGAGAGAGTGAGCCTCCCTGATTTCCTTCACATCTGCGGTATCGATAAAAAACTTCATCTTTCCTCCGATTTCTTTCGTTTATTTGTTGTTCAGTCTTTCCTGATATTTTTCAAGGCAGCGTACGGAACAGAAGTAGAGTTTCTCCCCTTCCAGTCTGCCTACCGTGGCATCTTCAGGAGAGACATACAGCCCGCAGACCGGATCCTGAAAGGTTTCATCATCGGCTGCCGTCTTGAGAGAAGATTTTTTCTCTTCGGGATTCAGCCAGGCTTTTACAATCCTGTAACCGATGTAACCGATTAATAGCCAGAGGAGGAATCTCAAATTAATACTGCCTTCATAATTTAGTCACTATCGAGCTGTCCTGTAATCCGTCAAGAAGTTCACTGACTGTTCTCCCCAGAACCGGATGCCTGAAGTCCGGAGCAATCTCCGCAAGAGGTTCGAGCACGAACCTCCTTTCGTGAAGTCTCGGGTGGGGGATGACAAGGCCGGGAGGATTATCGATCTTTTCCGCTCCGTAAAAGAGTATGTCAAGATCGATCCTGCGGGGGGCGACTCCTTTAATCCGTTTTCTGCCGAAAATATCGGTCTCTATCCGCATCAGTTCGGCCAGCAGCTTTTCGGGCAACAGGCCGCTTTCAAGCCTCAGCACAGCATTGACGAAGTTGTTGGTAGATTCCATGCCTACGGGTTCGGTGTCGTAGAACGATGAGAGGTCAATGACTCTTGCACCGCTGATTTTTGCAACTTCCGCAACACTTTGAAGGATATTTCCTTCCCTGTCGCCGATGTTGGATCCGAGTGCTATGAAAATATCCCTGTTCACCGGGATCATTAGAGCACAGTTCGATTACATTTTCAACCGGTTGATGTTTGCCGGGAAGCAGGGGCAAATACCTTGACATGGAGCTGTGCGGTGGCATAACATTATGTCTTTAATCAGTTGTAGATTGCTGCGGGAGACGATATTGAGCTGGAAGGCAATCGGAATATTCGATTCAGGTGTTGGGGGGCTGACAGTCCTTCGCGAGATCATGAAAGTGATGCCCCAGGAGGATACGATCTACCTTGGCGATACTGCTCGCGTACCCTACGGGACGAAATCCCCTGAAACCGTTGTCAGGTTTGCCCGTCAGATAACATCATTTCTGGTCAATCGGGACATAAAACTCCTTGTTGTCGCATGCAATACTGCTTCGGCCGTTTCTCTCGACGAACTCAAGGCGGAATTTCCCATTCCGATCGTCGGAGTGATTGAGCCGGGGGCACTCCGCGCTGCCTCGGTTACAACCAGCGGCAGGGTCGGCGTCATCGGAACTGCCGGAACAATCAGGAGCAGTGCCTATACAAAGGCAATCAAACGGATAAATCCCGATATCGAAGTCATAACGGCAGAGTGTCCCATGTTCGTCCCGCTTGCAGAAGAGGGGTGGGTGGACAATGAGGTCGCCCGGCTTACAGCCTCCATTTACCTGAAAAGCCTCCGGGAGAAAGGGGTGGATACTCTGGTGCTCGGCTGTACCCACTACCCGCTGCTCAAGGGGATAATAAGCGAAACCATGGGTGAAGGGGTTACTCTTGTCGACTCTGCAGCCGAAACAGCTCGTGTGGTCAAGGGTATCCTGGAAGCAAACGGAGCGATCAGGCCTGTTCATGAGAAGGGGAACCATCATTATTTCGTGACCGATGTGCCGGCAGGTTTCATAAGAGTCGGCAACCGTTTTCTGGGTGGTGTTCTCGGCGATGTCTATCAGGTCAGTCTGGAAGAGGATATTCCTCCAGGAGGGGATATAAGTGAAGGATAGCATTGTAAAAGGCGGGATAGGAGTCATTGCCTTCTCTTTTCTGCTTTTGGCGATTTTTCTCGGAGCGCTTCTCTTTAAAAAATACGAAAGTGCAAAAGCTCCGCCACCGCCTGCAGCTGTCCCGCAGGCAGGTTTTAAAACAGTGACACTTTTTTTTGCTTCCCTCGAAGGTGATGGGCTTGTCAGGGAGGGCCGGGAGATTGAGCCGTGCGATGAGGTGTCTGAATGCCTGGAAGAGATACTTGAGCAGATTATTAACGGCCCGGTTAATGATTCTGCTCCTGTGCTGCCGCTGACGGGAATGTTCAACAGTGTAAAGCTTGATGGAGTTACTGCCAGGGTGGATTTTGCCCAGGAGCTTCTTGATGCACTCCCGGCCGGGAGCAACAGTGAGCTTTATGCTGCATACTCGGTAATCAACTCAATATGCTACAACTACCCGCAGGTACGGCAGGTTGTTTTTACGATAGACGGGAAGCCCAGGGATACACTTAAGGGTCATCTGGATATAAGCTCGGCGATTGCTCCCGATTTCTCGCTGGAGAAGGATGTGTTAAAACCTCGGATCGACAAGGGGAAGTGATGATGAAGGTAGATTTTCTGAAAGCTGTTAAAGAGCGCGTACTGGTTCTGGACGGAGCTATGGGCACTATGCTTCAGGAGCGTGGTCTGAAGCCCGGGCAGTCGCCTGAAGAGTTGAATCTGACGATGCCGGATGTTGTTGCTGCCGTCCATCAGGAATACCTCGATGCCGGTGCGGATATAATTGTTACGAACAGCTTCGGTGGCAGCAGGGAGAAACTTTCACATTACGGGCTTGAAGGCCGGCTGGACGAGATAAATGCTGCAAGCGTAGCAATAGCCAGAAAGGTTGCCGGTGACAAAGCCTATGTAGCGGCTTCGATCGGTCCGACAGGCCGCTTTGTCGAGCCGGTTGGGGATCTGACGTTCGACCGGATGGCGGATATCTTCAGGGAACAGGCTAAAGCTTTGATTGATGCCGGCGCAGACCTGATAACTCTTGAAACCTTCCTGGACATCAAGGAGATACGCGCGGCCATAATATCGATCAGGGAGCTTTCGCCGACAATCCCTGTCATCGCCATGCTTACTTTCGATAACAACGGCCGCAGCGTCCTCGGGACCTCCCCGGAGGCTGCGGCAATAACCCTCGAGGCTGTCGGAGCGGATATCGTCGGATCTAATTGCGGTCTCGGCGTTGACGGATTATTCGAGATACTGACCAGAATGAGGAGGGTCACGACGCTCCCCCTTATTTCGCAGGCAAATGCCGGTCTGCCGGTTTTGAAGGACGGAAAGACGGTATTCCCCGGCACTCCCGAGGAGATGGTCAGCTATCACGGCAGGATGCTGGATCTGGGAGTCAGGATAATCGGGGGCTGCTGCGGCACCACCCCTGCACATATTGCATTGATGAAGCGTGAGCTTGCGGGGATGGATCAAAGCTATAGAATGAGCGGTCCTTCGGAAGAGATCATGTTCCTTTCCAGCAGAAGCGGTCATGTGGCAATTGGCGGAGGACATCGTACGGCGGTAATCGGTGAACGGATCAATCCGACCGGGAAGAAGGCTTTTGCCGCCGAGCTGCGTGAAGGCAAGATCAGCTACATAAGACGGGAGGCTGTGGAACAGACAGCTGCCGGTGCTACGCTGCTCGATATCAATGTCGGTGCGCCCGGGATAGATGAGCCGGCTGCCATGGAGCGGGCCATATTCTGCGTGACCGGGGCGGTGCAGTTGCCGATCGTGCTAGATTCCTCCAGTCCAGAGGCGCTGGAAAGAGGGCTGAAGGCCGCAGACGGCAAGGTCCTGGTTAATTCGGTTTCCGGAGAGGAGAAGAGCCTTTCCAGGATTCTTCCGCTTGCCAGAAAGTACGGTGCGGCAGTTATCGGGCTTACCCTCGATGAGAAGGGAATACCGCCTACTGCGGAAGAGCGGCTGAAAGTAGCGGAACGGATCAGGAACGCGGCACTGAGCCATGGCATAGCACCTCGGGATATACTCATCGACTCGCTCACGCTGACCGTAAGTGCCGAGCAGAAGAGGGCTCTGGAGTCGCTGCGGGCGATCAGGCTGGTGAAGGAACAGCTCGGGCTTAAAACGGTTCTCGGTGTGAGCAATATCTCTTTCGGTCTTCCTGCCCGTCCGCTGATATCATCGACATTTTTTGCCATGGCCATGGAGGCCGGGCTCGATGCCGCTATCATAAATCCGAAAGAGGAGCCGATGATGGCAGCATTCAGGTCAGCCATGGTTCTTCTGGGAAAAGATCCGAATGCCGAAGCTTATATCGAGGCTTATCGACCTTTGGCAGGCGGAGTAGCTGCCCCTGCAGAAACGCCCTCTGATGACGGGGAAATACGCGGGCGTCTCGGCAGGGCCGTTATTGCTGGAGATGTCGAAGGGATCCGTGCGCTCGTCGAAAAGGCTCTTGAGGAGGGGCTTACCCCGATGCAGGTGAGCAACGAGGGGCTGCTGCCGGGGCTTGAAGAGGTCGGCAGGCGCTTCGAAAAGAATCAGGTGTTTCTCCCGCAGGTCATGCGTTCTGCCGAAACCATGCAGACTGCTTTTACCCGTCTCAGGGAAGAACTCAAAGGGGCTGACTTCGAGACTCTCGGCAAGATTCTCATGGCAACAGTCGAGGGGGATATTCATGACATCGGCAAGAACATTGTCTGTACCCTGTTAGAGAACCACGGGTTCGAAGTGATCGATCTGGGCAAGAACGTTTCAGCCGGGAAAATAGTGGAAGAGGCTATAAGGCTTGAAGTCGATGCGGTTGGACTTTCCGCCCTTATGACTACAACGATGGCCGAGATGGAAAACGTTCTCGGCAAGTTGAAGGACGCAGGGGTAAAGACCTTCACCATGCTCGGAGGAGCCGTTGTTACTCAGGAATATGCCGACAGTATCGGTGCCGACCTTTATGCCCGGGATGCACTTGAGGCTGTTGCCAGAATCAAGGAGTTACTGAAAAAGTAGGGGCGTGGCATCAGAGCTGTTGAATCAGGCCGGTTTTCATGGTAGCTTGCGAGTATTACGCCATTTGGCGGACAGGTTGGTGCAATGGTAGTAGGTTATAACCACAACATAATGTATAAGGGCGAGGTCTTCCACGTACAGACGGAAGACAGCGGCATCAACAATCCGCATATCATAACTCTCCTTTATCGTGGCGGTAATATCCTGGCATCAAAGAAAACCAGTTATGCTGACATCGTACGGATGGGCAACCTTAATCAGGTCGTAGAGGATTTGATGAAGGAGCAGCACAAGGAGATGCTTCGCCGGCTGAAAAATGCCGAATTCGACGAACGTATCGGCTTCAGCACAGACAAGCAGTCACCACAGCCGCAAGATGCTCCGATAGTTGAAGCCCCTCCAGCTTCAGAACAGTCTCCGGCACCTGTTCAAGCACAACAACCTCCCCAGGAAACACCGCCACCGAGTGTGCCGGCAGCATCTGACAAGAAGCAGAGTCTGGACGACATCATATTCAATTTTCTGTCAGCAGGCGATGACAGCCATTAATGTAAAGAAAAAGGGAGAGGAAGCTATCTGTGAATGCGAAAATTGAAGAGCTGAAAGAGAAGGCAAGACGCCTGAGGATCGATATTGTCAGGACGCTGCACCATTCAAAATCCGGTCATACAGGGGGCTCTCTGTCCGTGATCGATATCCTGACGGTGCTTTATTACTACAAGATGAGTCACAACCCGAAGGATCCCAAGTGGGCCGGAAGGGACAGGCTGGTTCTCTCCAAAGGACATGCTGCACCTGCGCAGTACGTGGCTCTTGCCGACTGCGGTTACTTCCCGAAAGAGGATCTCAAGATGCTCCGGCAGCTGGGCGGACATCTCCAGGGACATCCCGACAGCAAGGGGACGCCGGGGATAGAGGTCTGCACCGGTTCGCTCGGACAAGGGCTTTCAATGGCAGTCGGAATGGCTCTCGCTCTCAGGCTTGACAGCAGCTCCAGCCGTGTTTACGCGGTGCTTGGAGATGGGGAACTGCAGGAGGGGCAAGTCTGGGAAGCTGCTATGGCGTCAGCCCATTACCGGCTCGATAACCTCTGTATAATAATCGATGCCAACGGGCTGCAGATAGACGGTGAGGTGGCAAAAGTCATGGGTGTCGAGCCAATTACCGGTAAATTCGACTCTTTCGGCTGTCATGTTATCGAGGTTGACGGGCACGATGTCGAGGCGCTTGTCAAGGCGTTTGACGATGCCGAGAGGATAAAGGGGAAGCCGGTTGCTATCGTGGCAAGGACGGTGAAGGGTAAAGGGGTGTCATTTTTTGAGAACAAGGCTTCGTATCATGGAGTGACCCCTTCTGACGAGGAGCTTCCGAAGGCTCTTGAATGCCTTGGAGAGAGCTGTGACGGGGGTGAAAAATGAGCAGTATTGCAACGCGCGACGCCTACGGCGAAGTCCTTGCCGAGCTGGGCGCTGAAAATGAAAACATAGTCGTGCTTGATGCCGACCTTTCCGGTTCCACCAAGACATCCGGGTTTGCCAAAAAGTTCCCGGAGCGCTTCTTCAATATGGGGATCGCCGAGGCGAACATGATCGGCACTGCGGCCGGACTTGCTGCTGCAGGCAAGATTCCGTTCGCCTCGACCTTTGCGATCTTTGCCGTGGGAAGAGCCTGGGAGCAGGTCCGCCAGTCTGTTGCCTACCCCAAGGCGAATGTGAAGATAGTCGCTACCCACAGCGGTATCACCGTGGGTGAGGATGGGGGCTCGCACCAGGCTATCGAGGATATAGCGATTATGAGGGCTGTGCCAAATATGACGGTTATCGTCCCGGCTGACGGCATGGAGACAAAGCTGGCAGTACGTGCCGCAGCAGCTTATAACGGCCCTGTGTATGTCCGGCTTGGCCGCAACAAGGTGCCGACCATATTTGATGAAAACTATCAATTCGTTATCGGAAAGGGCGTACAGCTTCGAGCCGGTTCGGATCTTACCTTCATCGGGACAGGTCTGATGACAGCTCAGGCTCTTGCCGCTGCGGAGAAGCTCTCCGAAGCGGGGATATCGGCACGGGTCATACATATGCCAACCATCAAGCCGATTGACGAGGAGATAATCATTGCAGCCGCCCGCGAGACCGGTGCCATTGTCACGGCAGAGGAGCACTCTGTAATCGGGGGGCTTGGCGGGGCTGTTTCCGAAGTCCTGTGCGACCGTTTTCCCGCTCCGGTAAAAAAGGTAGGATTGAATGACCGGTTCGGTCTTTCGGGCAAGTCTGATGAACTGCTCAAATATTTCGGCCTTATGCCTGAAGATCTGGTCGCGGCTGCAAAAGAGGTTCTCCAGAGGAAATAGATGCCCAGGTTCTTCAGATCATCTGACGGTTTCACCTATATGGCTGCCCTTTTCATGGTTGTGATAATGGGGATAATGATGGGCGCGGTCGGTCAGAGCATGCGGGTCATCATGCAGCGCGAGAAGGAAAAGGAGCTGATCTTTCGCGGACTTCAGTACCGGGATGCTATTGAGCGGTGGAGCAAGAAAGGGGTCCCGCTTAAGGACCTCAAGGATTTGGTCGAACCGACGGTGAGCAGCAACATTGATCGAAGCAAAGACAGGTTGTTGCGCAAGCTTTATAAAGATCCGATGACCGAGGATGGAAAATGGAAAACATTGCCGAATCCGCCAGACCCCATCCAGGGGATTTACGGTGTTGCCAGCACCAGCAATGACGAGCCTTTTAAACAGGGAAATTTCCCTGAAATCATAAAGAGTTTCGAAGGAAAGAAGAAGTACAGCGAATGGGAGTTCATCTATAAGAAGACCCCAATGGGCGCACCGGGCGCATCCGCACCGGCTACAGCCACAAAGCCTGCTGCCCAGACGTCTTTTCCGCTTTCGACTCCTGAAGGCGAGTGACTTCTGTCCGGCTATTTCAAAGTTTGCATATATAAGTATGGGGGGTAGTTGATTTTTAAATCTCTTACATCGAAGGTAATAGTCATATCCGTTGCACTTCTTGCCTTCGGCATCAGCGTTTTTGCGCTTCTGAACCTCAAGCGGGAGCGGGCCCAGCTTGTAACCTCGGCGAGAGAGGGCTCCGAGCTTCTGCTCCAGACCATCGAACGAAGCATCTATAACTCGATGAGGATCGGCAATACCGAGGAGACTCAGTCGATACTTGAGATGGTCGCGCAGAACCAGAAACTTCTCGCTGTCAGGATATTCCATCCTCACGGGGTAGTCCTTAAATCCTCACATCCGGGCGAGATCGGAAAGCCGGTCGATCTGGATGATTATCAGCTTTATCTGAGTAACCGCTACGAAGGGATCACCTATGCAGATCAGCATGGAGAGGTCCTGCGCATGATCAAGCCCATCTACAACACACCACAGTGTCATACCTGCCATGGAAACAAGACCAAAGTGATCGGCGTTCTGGATGTCAACTACTCTCTCGCTGATACGAAACGGAGGATGTTCGAAGTCACAAAGTTATTCGTCTTCTCCACCATTGCAACCATAGCGTTTCTCTCTTTTTCGATCGCATTCGTCATGTTCCGTCTTGTCAGATCCCCTCTCAACGGGATCGTTGAAAAGATGGCAAAGGTAGAGGCGGGGGATCTTTCCGTAAGAATCACCCATGCCCCGAAAGATGAGATCGGGCGATTGACAAATAGTTTCAACTCCATGATAGAACGATTGGAGAATGCTAAAAAAGAGTTGGATATCTATCATTTCAACCAGATGGAGCGAGCGGACCGGCTTGCATCCATTGGAGAGATGGCCGCAGGGATTGCCCATGAAATAAAGAATCCGCTTACCGGAATCGCTTCGGCTATAACGATAATCAACGACGACTTTTTCCCGTCCGATCCAAGGAAGGAGATTCTGGTCGAGGTGTTGGATCAGGTGAAAAGGCTTGATAAAACCGTAAACGATCTTCTCTTCTTCGGAAGGCCCACAGAGCCGGATCCGGTCTGCACGGATCTGAATGCCGTGCTGAAAAAGACGCTTATGTTTGCATCTCAGCACAGGGGGAGCAAGGGGGGGCTGATAGAGAAAGTACTTGATCTCCAGGACGACCTGCCACCTGTATATGTCGATCCAAAGCAGATTCAGCAGGTCCTGCTCAATCTGATACTGAATGGTATTCAGGCGATGCAAAATGGAGGAGTTCTCACTTTGAGGACGGCACTTATCCAGGATGACAGGAAGAAGTGGGTGGTTGCTAGTATATCCGATACCGGTCAGGGGATACCCGATCAGATCCTCGGCAAGATATTTACCCCGTTCTTTACCACCAAAGCACAAGGAACAGGGCTTGGGCTCGCTATCTGCCATAAGCTTGTCACACAGCAGGGGGGGGCTATCAGAGTCGAAAGCGAAGACGGCAAGGGGACTGTTTTCACTATCGAGCTGCCTGCAACTACAACCGATGAGCACTGTTGCTAACCGATTAATACTGTTAAGGTAAGGGGTTTATGATGAGGAAAATAAAAATTCTGGTTGTCGATGACGAACATCTGATCCGCTGGTCGCTTGAGCAGAACCTTAAAAAGCAGGGGTATGAGGTGCTTACCGCCGGGAGCGGCGAAGATGCCTTGCGAATTGTCAGAGAGGACCAGCCTGATCTGGTTCTTCTTGATATCCAGCTTCCCGGAATAAGCGGGATTGAGGTTCTGGAAAAGCTCAAGGAGTTCGATGAAGATATCATCGTGATCATGGTAACAGCTCACGGCGGGCTTGAAACCGCAGTCACAGCAATGAGGATGGGAGCTTATGACTATCTCAATAAACCTTTTAATCTTGACGAGATGGCTATCGTTATCAGAAAGGCTCTTGAGACATCAGATCTCCGCAGGGAGGTAGCCAGCCTCAGGGTTGAGCATAAAAAAATCGGCATGCCCAATATCATTGGCTCGAGTCTCTGCATGCAGAATATCCTTGCCATGATGGAGAAGGTCGCAAGGAGTGAGGCTGCTACGGTTTTGATTCAGGGCGAGTCAGGCACCGGCAAGGAGCTTGTCGCAAAGTGGATACATTATAAATCCAGCCGGGCCGAGAAGCCTTTTATGGCGATAAACTGTGCTGCTGTCCCGGCAACTCTGCTCGAGAGTGAACTCTTCGGGCACGAGAAGGGGGCATTCACCGATGCAAAGGCAACAAAGAAAGGTCTGTTCGAGCTGGCTGATGGCGGCACCGTTTTTCTGGATGAAATCGGGGACATGGAGATGGGGATGCAGGCAAAGCTGCTCCGGTTTCTCGAAGACCGGACGTTTCGCCGGATCGGTGGAGCAAAAGTCAACAGTGTCGATGTCCGTATCATTTCGGCAACAAACAAGGACCTGATCAAGGCAATAGAATCCAAAGACTTCCGGAATGATCTCTACTATCGATTGCAGGTGATACCCATTTTCCTGCCGCCTCTGAGGGAGAGGCGGGAAGATATTCTTCCACTGGCCAAGCACTTCATGGATACCTACAAGAGAGAGTTCGCCAAGCAGGTGAGCGGGATTTCTCCCCAGGCTGAACGTCTGATCGTCGGCTATCATTGGCCGGGAAACATTCGAGAGCTGAAAAATGTCATTGAGCGGGCTATCATCCTTGGAAATGAGGATACGCTGGCTGTCGATCATCTTCCGCCGGAGATTACCTCCCGCATTGCGACGGCCGCTACCACGGCTCTTGTGACGTTCAAGTTGCCGCCCGAAGGGGTTGACATTGAAGAGGTGGAAAAGGAGCTGATACGCCAGGCTCTGGAAAACAACGACTGGAACCAGTCAAAGGCGGCTAAAAAGCTGAATCTGGGCGTAGATGCCTTCAGATACCGGATGAAGAAGTTCGGATTTCTGAAGTAGATTGTATGATAGGAATAAAAAAACAGCCGGAATTCACTGTTATTCAAAATGGTTTACCAAGAGAATATCTGCACCAAAATGCGTCTCTCCATAAATAAAACAGCCAGTTGCAAAGTTTAATGAGTAACGTCTGCATAGCAGTCAGACGTATGCTGAGGCCTCTTTGATCCAGGCGCTTTTTTGTGGGCATTGATGTTGCAGTATATTCAACCAAACCGCGAAATGTTCGAATGCGGTTGAAAAGTAAAATCTCGACATCTCCATTAAACGCGGAGGCTTTCATATGGTATCCAGCACTACAAGGAAAATATTCTCGCTCGCCATCTCGCTGTTGCTCGTGGTTATTTCACTGACAGGAGTAGCTTTGGGAGCGACTGCGCCGGCAGTTGCCATTAATCCGCTGAGGTATACCCCGGGTTTTTCCGGTGCACCTGGCAAAATGGCCCGGGATGCCGCTGGTAACTTCTATGTTGCAGACTTCTGGGGCAAGGGGATCAGGAAGTTTAACAGGACCCTGGCTGATCCCAGTCCCACCTTCATAGCTACGAATGGTCGTCCGTCTGCGGTGGCCGTGCTGCCTGACAGCAGGCTGGTGGTTGCGATGGCTGCTCCGCAGCCCTATGTTGCATTCTATTCGCAGCAGACAGGACGGGAGATTTCCCAGCTTCCTCAGTCTTTTTATCGTCCGGTTGCCATAACCGTTGATGCTTCCAATTATATTTATGTGCTGGACGCCGGTGACAGCAGCGGGCTCAAATCCGCTTGTAACGGTTTTTTTGATGTTGCCGGTACAGCTAATTTTGGCAAGGTCAGGGTATATGACTCGAATGGTGTTTACAAATACGTTTTCGGCAGCAGGACGGAGCAAAACTGTACGTCTGTAGTCGGAGGCGAGTTCAAGCAGCCAGCCGGGATTGCTTACGAAAAGCAGAACAAGCAGATTGTGGTTGTGGATACGCTGAATGGCAGGCTCCAGTTCTTCTCCGCCTATTTCATCGATCCCACCTGCAGCTATGTAAAAAGCATCGGTGCTACTGCAGGCCTTGCTGCGCCTGTTGTTGGTGGCCCGGACACGGTAACATTCGGCAACCCGGTTGATGTGGCTTTCGAGTATACAGGTGGAACAACGCTTAACAGGATCTATGTGGCGGAGCGCGGCAGAAACGAGATTTCGGTTGTTGATCCGGTTTCCAAGATCGATCTCAAGCGGATCAACGGTACTACCGTAACGGGTGCAAGCATGAAGTTCCCTTCAGCCGTTCTCTTTGAGTCGACTGCCCTGGGCGGAATGCTTTATACGAATAACGCACCTACCACAACAGCTGCAGATGTTATGGCGTTAGCGATCGACTCGGGTTCAATTCCGGTGCCTGCTGTCGCTCTTACCATGACAGCAGTCGCTCCGACGACGGTCGGCACCTCTCTTTCACTCAGCGGGACCGTTTCGCCGATCTATTCGGTATACTGCAGTGCCAATGGCGGCACTGATGTACTTATGACGCCGAGCAGCAATAACTGGAGCGGCTCGGTCACCGGCCTGACGTTGAACGCGGACAACTATATACTCTGCAAGGCCTCCGATGGAACGGCTACGAAGTATCTCGAAGCAAAGACCTATGCCGTAGTTAGTCCAAATCCAGGTCCTACTGTTGTCATAGCGCAGCCTGCTGCAGGACTGGTTACAAAGAATGCGTCCGTGGCCGTGAGCGGAACAACGACAATTGCAAGCGCCTACGTGAAGATCGATGACGCTCTCTCCGGTTTCACGACGACCATCCAGGCTGACGCCTCCGGTAACTGGAGCACAACGGCAAATCTTGCCGAAGGCAGCAATGTTCTCAGTGTGACATCATGGGCGCCAGGGACAAACGTTTCAGGTCCTTCCACGCGTACGGTTATTGCAGACTACACGGCGCCGAATCTGAGTAATATTTCCTTCCTCAGCAATGGTTCTACGACGAACGTTGCTGTGCAAAACCTGGACGGGATTGTCGTAGATGCGAACCTTGACACCATCCTGGTCAACGGCGCACCGGTCGCAGCAAAAGTGTCGCTCAGTACAATTAATAATACTTACTTCTCGGTTCCGGTAACCCTGAACCGTGGTTTAAACATCGTGACCATCCAGGCAACCGACCTTGCCGGCAATTCGTCTGCGGTTGTTACGAGAACGGTTACCCTGGATACCGAACTGCCGGCATTTTCAGTCACGCTTCCCGGAGACAACTCATTCATGACCGGTGGCAGTTCAGCAACAGCAAGCGGCCCGAAGGACTCTTCATACACGACCGTAACTGCAGCAGGCGCAACGCAGACTGTTACCTCCGGAACCTGGAACGGGTCGTTTACGGTGGGAACAGGATTCGGTTCTTACGCGTTTGTCGCTTCAGGTAACGGGAAAACTGTCGAATTAAAGCGCACGATCATCAACGGTGCCAGTGCACAGCTTGCAATCACCACCCCTGCTGCCGACATCGCTACCAAAAACTCATTAGTGACTATTGCAGGCAACGTGGCTACGTGTGTCCCGATTCCAACCATCTCAGTCGATGGTGGAGCGGCGGTGAACGTGTCTACATGCAACGTCCCCAACTTCAGCCACCAAGTGACCCTGTCGTCGCAAGGTCCTCATTATGTCAAAGTTGCTGCGAACGCAACTACTGCCGCAATCAGGAACATAATCTACGATACAACTCCTCCCGATATCTCGATCCAGGCGGATGCGCATGCCACGCCTTCAGCTGTAGCCGGTGTAATAGAGCCTTCGGCGAGAATATCTGCAATCGATGCTAAACTGAATGGTACTGCTTTCTCGATTCCTTTGTCGGTAATTACCTACTCATCTGCCGCAGGTCAATCGCTGTGGAACGCCGATTTGAGTACCTATAACTATGATGAAGGTTCGCTTGCCTTTACAGCTATCGACCCCGCATTGAATACGACTCAGTTGTTCTATGCCAAGGGTGTGCCTACGGGTGATTGCAATGGTGACGGCTTGGTAAATATAAATGATGCTATTCTTGCTCTTCGCCATGTTGCCCATACAACTACTCTTACCGGAATACCTCGCTTCCAGTGCGATGTCGGTGGTCTTGTTGGCGGGCACGCTGCACAGGACGGCGATATAGATATTACAGACGCTGTTCTGATCCTTGGCAAGAGTGCTGGTGTTCTCAGTTTTTAGATTTACAGTTACTGGTTTTCAGAATAATTTATTCACTTTCTTATAAGCTGTGTTAGGAGTGTACTATGAACAGGTCATTTATCGTAGCAGTGCTCACGGTGACGATGATTATCATGATGTCTACTGCAGGGTATGCGCTAGTAGGACCCCATAACCTTGCCTGCGACAACTGTCATGGAAAGTTTGTTGGAACCGGAAGGGCAGCTCCTGCATCGAACGCTTGTGTCACCTGTCACTCGTCTATGGGTGAGGCTTCCAGGATGCCTATAGAAATAGATGCCGATTCTAATTACTACGGCACTGACCCGGGGGTGCCGGCAACCGGCTCCAGGAGTACGCATACATGGCTTGCAGGGAACCCTAATAGCCCTACAACTCCGGCGACATACAACCCCGCAGCAATGGTCCGCGAGCCGGTAACCAACGCAGCAGCGTTGAATGCTGGTTATGGAAGCCCCGGGGTTGAGCTGACGAATACAACTCTTTGTATTAGATGCCATAACGCCAAAGCTTCAACTGACGACACTCGAGGTGTAGACAAGCCTTACCTGCGTGCCCCAAACACGAATGATAATCTTTGTCGTGACTGTCACGCCGCACGCGATAACAACACCTCCTCGACTGCTACCGGAACTCACCCGATTTACTACAGGGCTTACTCGACTGTCTACAAATTGAATACTACCGCATTTCGGAAAAAGCCTCTCAGTCCTAATGCGAACAATCCGACGGCAAATCCCGGTAATTATCTAACCAGCAATGGAAAAATCGTTTGTACCACCTGCCATGCGCCGCACTACGCCGATTCTAACAGTGCAACCCTCGATAACCGGAGTACCGCAAACGGGTCAGCTGTCGACGACCCGGCTAAAGGGCTGAAAGGGAGTCTACAGAACTCCAAGGGGCAATTGCTCAGAACAGATCCGATCGGTTCATCAGCCAGCGCGATAAATATCTGCTCGTCCTGTCATAAAGAGACAAAAAACCTGAACCATAATGCAAAAGGGCAGAATGTTCAGTGCGATCATTGCCACAGTGCACACGTGGACTATACTGGCGATGCCTCTGCTAAAAACCTTTATCTCGTGAGAAGAAACTTCTCAAATATATCCATCTCGTCCGGTAAGATTGCCTCAGGTAAAATAGCGATCTACAACACGGCAACTTCGCTCCGCTTCATGCGTAATGACGGTAAAGGTATCTGCCAGGTTTGTCACACTCCGACACCAGGTACAGCTATCCACGACCAGCTTGATACGAGGAAAGCGGATTGTCTTGCCTGCCATACGCATGTTAACGGTTTTACTGCTGCAGCTTGCGACGGATGTCACGGACAACCGCCGGCACAAGGGAAGGCCGCACCCGGCTACACCGCTCTTGATGAAGCGTTCACCCCGCACGTAACTCATGCTGATAAAGCTTATTACAATTATGCCTGCAAGAACTGCCATTATAGCGGTACGAGAGCAGACCTCCACAGAACTTCCCCGGCTACTTTCCAGAGTGTATTCAACGATACTGCCGGTTCTGTCGGTGATCAGCCCGGACTGACAAAAAACATTCCGGCTCACTACGATGCAACAAACAGGACCTGTTCGTTAGTATATTGTCACAGTGACGGTAATCCGAGAGTTGCTTCTCCTGGTACGGGAAACGCAATTTCCTGGCAACAGGCCACAACACCGTCTTGGGCTAACGGAAAAAACAAGATTCTTAATACGCCCTCTGAGTGCACTACCTGTCATCAGAGCGGTCCGACTCTCGTGACCAACGCTCACTACAAGCATGTAACGACCAATGCGATCAAATGTTATGTCTGTCATTATGCAACAGTGACTGACGTCCCCTCGATCAAGGACAGGTCTAAACACGCAAACGGTACAAAAGATGTCGTATTTGTAAATCAGCCCGAAAACTACACCGGTGGTGCATTCAGCGCTGCCCCGTTCAACTATAGCGACGCAACCTGTACCAACTCGTGCCATTCAAATGGTCAGGGCGGAAATCCGGTAACTACTCCCAAGTGGACGGATTCATCAACAGGAGCATGCGGTAAATGTCACCCTGCAGTACCGTTGACAAACAAGCACTCCTTCCACTTCACCGATCCGATGGGACCACTGCTCAACCCGCTAGGCACCGGTGATCCGACTGTTGTCTGCGTAAGCTGTCATATCTATGCACCCGGCACCGGCGTATCGACCCACGCAAACGGCGTAGCCGATCTGAAAGCCACACCATGCGCACCTTGTCACCCGGGCACATCACCTTTCTGGTCCTTGTCGGCGAAAGTTACCTGCGAATCCTGCCACACAACTACGGCTTCAGTTGTAACCGTAGCAGGTACCAATACATACACAGCACCACTTAAGGCTCTTAACAAGACCGTTGGCCATGGCCAGTACTCTTCCGCTACTGTTCTGAGAGTGATCTGTACAAGCTGTCACAATGCTTCGGCTCCTCATATCGGCGCCAGCCCAACCGAGAAGCGACTTAATGTTGCCGGCAACGCCCTCTGTAATACTTGCCATATTAAGGCAAAAATGGGGCTGATGACGACAGCCAGAGCCGATTTGTTGGTGCATGGCGGCCCTGTAAATAAATTCACTAAGTTTACATCTGCCAGCAACCTAGTTAATATCGCTAACGTTCGTTCTGATGCTTGCGCCGGCTGCCACGATACGCACGGTACTACGAATCTGCATAGCATCAGGACTACCATCAATGGTCGGCCTATTGCCTTTAAATCTTTGACAAGCTTTTATGTGCCAACCAAGACAAACAATTACTATAACGGTCTCTGTCAGGCCTGTCACACCAAGACTAAGTACTACAGAAACTACACGTCACCGGCAGTTCATAACCCGAACAGGAATTGTTTGGATTGCCACCAGCACAAAGGTCATGGGTTCGCCTTCTCGCCTGGTAACGGTACATGCAATGGCTGTCACGGTTATCCACCGGCTGAGAATATGACCGGACTCGGACACTTTAACAACTACACCAATGCCAAGCTTCGGGACTACGCCGGCGGTGGCGGCGCACACACAGTTGCCGGCCACAGACTGGCAGATGCCCGTGCAACAGATGGCGCGGCAAATTATAGCGCGACAAAATGCAATGATTGCCACTACAATACTTTCGTAAATGGCACACACGGACAGGGGGGGGCAACGGTGGTTCAGACTAATGTTAACGTCGTTGTCGATCCGCAGTTCAAGTTCAATAATACTTCGACAATCAGGTACAATGCAAATAAGTGCTCGAATGTAAGCTGTCACTTCAAGTCCTCGCCAAACTGGGTAACCTCGGCGCCGTAGTAACCAGAAATCCGGAGGCAGCAATGCCTCCGGTCTCAACATGCACATGAACTGTTTCAGTTTTTCTATAAGGAGTTTACCAATGAAAAATCATCACGAAGTGGGACACTTCAAAAACAGGTTGATGATCGTGCTGCTTTCACTAGTTTCAATATTAGTGATGGCCGGACAGTCATTTGCAGCTACGACTTGTAGCTCCTGCCATGGAATGCCCCCAATCGACAGCGCTGATGGTTCCAGGGCGCCTTCGACTGGCGCCTTCAAGGGGGGGCACCAAAAGCACGTGCGGACTGCCAATGATCCTGCCGCGTGCACAACGTGCCATGGGAATACATCCGCTAACTACAACAGCACCCATGCCGCTACTAATGCGTACATGATTAAGATGAATTCCAACATCAATACTTCCCCGGCTACCGGTACTTATACTAAAGGCACTTCCTTTCCCCAGGTCAGTAATCCGGCCACGGGAAGCTGCTCCAATGTCAACTGCCATTTTGAAAAAAATACCACAACCAGAACGCCTGCTCCTGTCTGGGGTGATACGGCAGTTGATTGTAACTTCTGTCACGCCTCGCAACCGGCAACCGCAAGCCACACCAAACATCTGACATCTGTTGCTTTAGGCTCGACCATGATATGTGCAACGTGTCACCCGAATTACGGAACGACGAACTTCAGCCATGCAACCAGTGCCGGGAAACATCCAATTAGCCTTGCGGGTACCACCATTAACAACTATGCCGGCGTCGGGGTAACAAATATCGACTGGTTGCCAAGTCAGCAGCCTAATCCGAATTACGGCACATGCAGTACCTATTGCCATAGTAATGGTTCAGTTCCCGGTTACATATCTACGAAGTGGGGTTTACCCTCTACCGGCTGTAATTTCTGCCATCCGAATCTTCAAGGCAGCCATTCGAAGCACATAGGAACCCTCCTCACGGAGATCAATTTCTACAATTACACTGCAACCGTATCAAACGGTACGGACTATAAATTCGGTTGTGCAAACTGCCATCCATTTACAACGGCAAGTCATATCAACGGTACTGTCGATACAGTTCTGACTCCGGCTCTCGCCGGTGGGCATCTGAAGAATCTTAATATTGCCGGCGCCACCATTAACGCTTCCAAGAAATGTCTTAACGTATACTGCCATTCCAATGGTTATGTCTCAGGGGTATTCAAGTGCGCGACTTCTCTTGCCTGGACGGACAAGTTTGATAACTACACCGCGTCAACCAAGGGCAGGAAAGACAAATGCGCCTGGTGCCACGGCAACTCGCCTAACTCAAGCCCCACTGCAATGCCCGGTTCGTCTGCTCATACTGCACATGTTGTCGGAATTCATTATGATGACTTATACAACGGCAAGAGTAAAAAGCTACCGCAAGGCGGCGGTCAGGCTGTCAACGCTGCTCATGGCCGTGATAACCGCTCCACTACGATCAACTGCAATATCTGCCATTACGCCACTGTCTCTGTTAACTATAATGACAGAAGTTCGGCTTGCGTCGGCTGTCACAATGGAACGACCGCTATTCTCAAGAATCCGGCCGGTACTGTCGCACCCGCTACCAACACTATAAAACATGTAAACGGTAAAGTTGACGTTGCGTTTATCGGTCAAAAGCTTGCCACCAAGGCTCAGGTTGCAAATTCAGCCTTTGCCGGATACACAGGTGCAAACGCCGGCGGATGGACGCGCAACAGCAACGCGATGCCGTTTAAAACCTACACCAGCAGCTATGATGTGACAAAGGCGATCCTGTCAACAGTTGCCGGGTGGTCGTCTGGAAGCTGCTCAAATGTTGCCTGTCACGCAAATATCTCCATTGCATGGACTGCTACCGGCGTAACGTGTACAAATTGCCATACAAGACTTAAATAGAATACCAAAGTCGTTATAGCTGAACAAAAAGAGCCGCTGATAAGCGGCTCTTTTTGTATCAAACAATGCTGACTATAACTTAGTCCCAGAAACGTAATTGAAGTTGATCTATCAGCGGTGCCAGGGAACGCTTATCGGTTGCCGTGATATAGAATGCACCAAGAGTCTTTGAAGTATGTCGGGCCTTCATGAAAGCCAAAGGGTCTTCCTGCTTCATTTTGTCAAGCAGGTCAGATTTGTTGAATAAAAGAATCCTCTCTTTACCTCCCAGGCCAAGCTCTGCAAGTATCGCTTCCACTTCTCGTATCTGTTCAACCAATCTAGGACTAGTGGAATCGACTATGTGCAAAAGCAGGTCGGCATCCTGAAGCTCTTCAAGGGTCGCTTTGAATGCCCCGAGAAGCGATTTTGGGAGGGAACGGATAAAGCCGACCGTATCAGTAATAATAACCTCGCGTTCCTGAGGGAATCTCAGCCGCCTGGTCGAAGTGTCAAGAGTTGCGAACAGCAGGTTTTCGGTAAAAACATCGCTCTGGGTAAGTGTGTTGAGGAGGGTTGACTTGCCGGCGTTGGTATAACCGACAATGGAAATGATCGGTAATCCTGATTTGATCCTTTTCTGTCTTCGTTGAAAACGGTTGTCTGAAAGAGCCGAAAGTTCACGTTCCAGCTTGGAAATACGGTCACGAATACGTCTTCTGTCTATTTCGAGCTTTGTCTCTCCAGGGCCTCTCCCTCCGATACCTCCCATCAGCCTTGACATCTGCACACCGTGGCCGATAAGGCGCGGGAGAAGATACTTGAGTTGAGCAAGTTCGACCTGAACCTTGCCATCAAGGCTGCTGGCGCGTCTGGCAAAAATATCTAGAATAAGCTGGCTTCTGTCAATTACCTTGAGTTCGGTTATCTCTGAAATAGATCTGGCCTGGGTCGGGGTTAATTCCTGGTCAAAAACAAGTATTGTTGCGCCAAGCTGAAGTGATTTGATGATGATATCTTTGATCTTACCCTCGCCCATAAGGTATTTAGGGGAAAATTGTCTTGGTCGTTGAATGAATGATGCCAGAACATTAACTCCTGCTGTCCTGGCAAGCTCCTTGAGCTCTTCCATTGAATCTTCAGCCTCAGCTGCCGAAGATTTGGTGACTGAAACCAGGATTGCCCGCTCTTCCAATGAGGAGGTTTTTCCGGCAGGAGCAACGGTTCGTTCGAGTTCCCGTTCAAGAGTGGAAACAAATTCCTGGAAATCAAGGTCGTCAGGATGAAATCTGTGAAGATGGGCTATCGAGTAAGGAAGAGAAGTTATTGCTGACTGGGCTAGTGAAGCGTATGCAAGGGTAATATTTGATTCAGGCGGATTGGAAGCATCAAGGGCCGCCAGAAGGTCAAGTCTGAGCAGGAGAAGGTCATTCAGGTCATCTTCGCTGATAAATTCACCTTTTAAGTGTGAGTGAACAAGTCTGAGTCCTCTTAACAGCTTTCTCCCAAGTGGGTAGTTCCTGATTTCCGGCAACAAGATGCCCTTTTCATCTCCTACAACAATATATTCAATTGTCCCGGTTCTTGTGATGAGAAGGGCGACCTGTCTGCCAATGTCTCTTGATTGAGTGATGAGTGAACGGGCAAGTTCGAGGGAGATTATTTCTGATGGAGAGACTTTACGTCTGTACAGACGCTCAAGCGAGGTCAGTTGATGATGTTTCAGTCCGGTAAGGTTGCCGTAGAGCTGTTTTATGCGAATCTCCTGGTGAAGACCATATGCTACAGGCCTATGACATTGTAACCATTGTCAACAAAATGAATTTCGCCGGTTACGCCTCGAGCAAGATCACTTGAAAGGTATAATGCCGCATTCGCAACATCCGCCTGGGTAATATTGTTGCGCAGTGGAGCCTTGGACTGAACTATCCCCGCAATCTGGTTGAAACCGCCAACTCCTGCTGCTGCCAAGGTCTTGATCGGCCCTGCAGAAATGGCATTTACACGGATACCTTCCGGGCCTACAGCCTCTGCAAGATACTTGACGGACATCTCAAGCGCAGCCTTTGCAACTCCCATGACATTATAGCTTGGAAAAACCTTTTGTCCTCCATAGTAAGACATTGTCAGGACAGAAGGATTGCTGCCCTTCATGAGAGGTTTTGCAGCTCTCAGGCAGGCTATAAGTGAGTATGCGCTGATATCCAGAGCTGTAGAAAACCCCTCTCTTGAGGTGTCAAGAAAAGAGCCTTTAAGGTCGTCCTTATTTGCATAGGCAATGGAATGGACAAGAATGTCAAAAGAGTCCCAATGGGTTGCAAGTGCTGCAAAAGCATTTGCAATCTCGATATCACTTCTGACGTCGCATGAAATAACTATTTTTGATCCGATGCTTTCAGCAAGGGGATGAACTCTCTTTTCAAAGGTTTCTCCTGCATAAGTAAGAGCAACTTCAGCACCTTCACGTTTGAACGCCTGGGCGATGGACCAGGCAATACTTTTCTCGTTGGCAATGCCAAGAATAAGAGCGCGTTTACCAGCAAGAAGACCCATCTATATACCTCCAATAAAGACAACAGCAAGTACGATTTCAGGCCGAACAATAATCCGTCGAATATATTAGAAAATCGTGAAAAAATCAAGCATGGGAAGATTCCCTGTCGTCAGGACCTGCTTTTGAATTAGCAAGATGCCTTTCTATAGATGAAAGACGGGACTCAATAGAATCAATCCTGCGAAGTATCTCTTCGACTCTTCCTTTGATACCGAAAATTACAAAAGGAAGAACGAACCAGATCAAGGTGAGAAAAAAACCTATCATCCACAGCATGACCATTAATCCGCCAAAAAGTTCCATCAGCTACCCCTCAGAGTAATGTCTATGATACATTGGAAACTAGGCGCTTCAGAGTTAAATGTCAATACTGTTAGAAATTCAAGAGAAATCAAGGCTAAAAAAGGTATCTAGCACATCTAAAGCCGTGTATACTGAAAAAAATGTAATCTGGTGGAGCATTAATGTCATCTGCAGAAAACAGATTGTTAGCCTTTATTACATCAAATGAACCAAGATTTAATTTCTTTAGATGTCTTTTCATTTCAATACTAGGGTTGCTGGTATACAGCAATACCTTGAATTCACCCTTCAGTTTTGATGATAGAGCAAATCTGCAGAACGATCCGGTTGTCACAGAATTCGGTCTTTCGGGGCTGCAGTATGCATTTTTATCAAGACGTGCAATCGGGATAATATCATTCCAGATTAACTATTTCCTGACAGGATGGAGTTTGCCATGGTTGCATCTGACAAATATATTAATTCATATCTCGGCTGCGCTTATTGCCTATCAACTGGTCAGGTTGCTCATGAGAACTCCTTACACCGAAGAGTATGCTGATGAAGTATTCCGGCAACTTCCCCTCCCATTTTTCGTAGCTCTTTTCTTTGTCGTTCATCCTGTTCAGACTCAGGCTGTGACATATATAGTGCAGAGATTTTCGTCGCTTGCGACACTCTTTTATCTTGCAGCAGTCGTCTCATACCTTAAGGTAAGGATTACACAGCTGGAGTCTGGCAGATTAATGCCAATCGGGGCTCTCATCTGGGCTAGTGTTACACTCCTGGTGAGTTTCCTGGCGTTTTATTCAAAAGAGTCTTCATATACGCTTCCAGCAGCAATCATATTGGTTGAACTTCTCTTCTTCCGCTACAGTCTCAGGAAAATAATTTCTCTCTTTGTCGCAGTATTGGCTGCTTTCATTGCAATTGTTTGCAAGCTTGCGTTATCAGTCGGGTCAATCGATAAGGCAGTTTCCGCCATTGATGAAGCAACTCGACTGCAGACCACAGTCTCGCGAGGCGATTATCTAATCACCCAGTTCAGAGTTATTATTACGTATATACGGCTTATTTTTTTCCCGGTGGGGCAAAGAATTGATTACGACTATCCTCTCTTGAAGAGTTTTTTCGACTGGAGAGTTATCAGCTCGTTAGTAGTCATTGTTATACTGCTCGGTGGAGCGGTATGGATGATCATAAAGTCCCGTAACTCTTCTCCGCATCTGCGGTTCATTTCTTTCGGGATACTCTGGTTTTTTCTTGGCCTATCTATTGAGTCGAGCTTTATACCAATAATCGATCTGATCTTTGAGCATCGGCTATATCTCCCGTCCTTTGGTGCAATTACTGCTACTTCAACTGCGGCCCTTATGCTCACAAAGAATAAGGACTTTAATGTAAAAAAACGTTTTTTAGAAGGATTGCTGGTTATAGCTGTGCTGCTTGCTTCAGTTGCATGGAAAAGAAATTTAGTATGGAAGAGTGAGGTCGCTCTATGGAAGGATGCAACTAGTAAAAGCCCCAACAGTGCACGGGGATGGAACAACCTTGCAGGTGCTTATATAATACAAAAAGAAGCGCAAAAAGCGCTCAATGCAGCGATCAGGTCAATTGAACTTGACCCTTCAAAGGCTGATGCCTGGAATAATCTGGGAATAGCGCTTGACCTTTTTGGAGTGTATAATGACAGATTTAACAGAACTTCAGAGATGTTTCTAGATCCGCGAGCTCTTGAGGATAAAGTTGTAAAGAAATGGCTTGGTGATGTAAACAATAACCTGGGACTGGCTTATGAAATAAACGGCAATTTTTCAAAGGCGCTAGAGAATTATCGTAGTGCCACAGGCTATAATCCTGCTCTGGGGCTTGCTTACTATAATATCGGGATTTTAAGCGCAGCAATGGGCGATTTCCAGAACTGTGCGGAGCAGCAGCAGATACTATTAATGATTGATCCTTACCTTGCCGGGCGTCTTCAGGCAAGGGTCGGCAAAAGGTGATTCAGCTGATGTCAGACACCATTATAATCATCCCGGCATACAACGAAGAGGGCGGCATAGGTCAGGTCATCAGAGATATTCGCAAAGCGAATCCGGATATTGATGTTCTTGTGATAAATGACGGCTCTGTTGACGGAACGGCTGAAACTGCTGCAGCAGCAGGCGCAATGGTACTGAATCATAACTTCAATATGGGATACGGAGTGACGATACAGACCGGCTACAAATTCGCCTACGAAAAGGGCTACAGATACATTGTACAGATTGATGGCGATGGACAGCACGATCCTTCTTTTATTAGCCAGCTTCTTGAACCTGTACGTAACGGAGATGTGGATTTTGCGATAGGGTCAAGGTTCCTCTGGTTTGACAGCTACAGGCCGTCATTTTCCCGGAGGCTCGGGATTCTTTATTTCAGAAAACTGGTTACAGTTATCATTGGCAGAGAAATCACTGATCCCACTTCCGGCTATCAGGCCTTTAACCGGGATGTCATGAAGTTTTTTTCTACTGATATATTCCCTTACGATTATCCGGATGCTGATATGCTTATCACTCTGAATCTTGCAGGTTTCAGGATTCGAGAAATTCCGGTGAGGATGTATGCAAATCCAACAGGCAAGACAATGCATAGTGGAGCAAAGCCGCTTTACTATATGATCAAGATGACTCTTTCTATACTGGTCACACTTCTTCGTAATCGTCAGCTATACCGGAGGTAGCCGATGACTATAAAACAGCAGATCTTTTCAATTCTGATAAGTGTAATTGTGTTCATTTTAACCATAGACCTGGTTCGCAAGAAAAGGCTCAGGGAAGAGTATTCTCTACTCTGGCTGGCAACAAGTTCTGCCATGATAATCCTTATCTTGCGGTATGACTGGCTTCTTGCCCTAACCAAGCTTATTGGGGCAGTTTTGCCTACTACTACACTGTTTCTTGGCTCGATCTTATTTCTGATCCTGCTTTCGGTTCAGTTTTCTATAAAGATTTCCAGGCTTTCTGACCAGGTAAAAGACCTTGTTCAGGAAAATGCCCTTCTGAGGTATGAATTTGAAAAGTCTGCCGGGACTCAAACTGTTGTCCCAGGTCCAAAGACTCAACAGCCTGCGGACATTAAATAATCAATGAGCCTGTATTAATTTAGGGAGTTACACTGTGGACTTGAGTATTGTTGTTCCAATTTACAATGAGGAAGAGAGCGTAAACGCTCTCTGTGAAAATATCACTGGGGCTCTTTCCGGAGCTGGTATCGATTACGAGCTGATACTGGTTGATGACGGTTCAAGTGACCGGTCGTACATGCTTCTGAAAGCAATCGCCAATGATGATTCAAGAATAAAGGTGATCAGGTTCAGGCGAAATTTTGGTCAGACAGCTGCCATGGCAGCCGGATTCGATGCGGCATCCGGAAGGGTAGTTGTCCCGATGGACGGAGATCTTCAGAATGACCCAACAGACATTCCCCGTCTGCTTGCAAAAATAGACGAGGGGTATGATGTGGTTTCCGGATGGCGGAAGGATCGTCAAGATACTTTCATTAACCGCAAGCTCCCATCCATGATCGCAAATGGTTTGATCTCAAAATTCACTGGGGTTCATCTTCATGATTACGGTTGTACTCTGAAAGCTTACAAAAAAGAGGTTCTGGAAGGGATCAATCTTTACGGCGAGATGCACCGCTTTGTCCCTGCACTTGCTTCCCAGGTGGGTGCAAAGGTGACTGAGCTTCCGGTGAAGCATCATCCGAGGATGTACGGAACCAGTAAATATGGTATATCCCGAACGGTCAGGGTCGTGCTTGACCTTATGACGGTAAAGTTCCTCCTTTCCTACTCCACAAAACCGATTCAGCTTTTCGGGAAATGGGGCGTATATACCCTGTGTGCGGGTTTAATAAGCGGTGCTGCAACCATTTACATGAAGCTGTTCGAACATATGAGTATGAACCGCAATCCTCTTTGGATACTCACAATATTTCTCTTCTTTATGGGGGTCCAGTTCATAGTGCTCGGGCTATTGGGCGAATTGAACGCTAGGACTTACTACGAAGCCCAGGGAAAGCCGATTTATGTCGTGAAGGAAAGGCTGAATCTGGATCGGGAAACGTCCTGACATGAGGGGCACACAGCGATGAATATCCTGCTGATCGCACCGCAGCCGTTTCTGGAAAAACGGGGCACGCCTCTGGCCGTTCTGCAACTGCTCAAGGCACTGGGAGAGCTCGGCCATCGGATTGACCTTGTCAGCTACCATCTGGGCGATGACGTTGCTCTGCAAGGAGTACGGCACTGCCGGGCGCTTCACATCCCTTTTATACTCCGCGTAGCCAAGGGGATGTCGGCCACCAAGCTTTTTCTGGACATCTTCGTTTTCCTTCGTGCTGCGCGGCTGTTGCTGTCCAACCGCTACGACTGTATCCACGGGGTGGAGGAGGGGGCGATTATGGGTGGCGTGCTGACGCTCTTCTGGCGGGTGCCGCTGCTTTATGACATGGACTCCAGCATCCCCGAACAGCTGCAGGAGTCGGGGAGCCGACTCTGGAGCGGAAAGCTGCCGGTGGGGTTGGCCAAAGCACTGGAGGTTTGGACGATAGGTCGGTCTGCCGTGGTACTGCCTGTCTGCAAGTCTTTGGCGGAAAGGGTTCGCCGTGTGTCACCCGTCAAGCCTTTGCAGATGCTGGAAGACATCCCAAATGTGGAGCAGTTTGCCGCCGGCCAACTGGCGGAGCTGGCCCGATTGCGTCAGGATCTGGGGCTTGCTGGAAAAAAAATAGTTCTGTATACTGGCACTTTTGAAGGATATCAGGGGATTGACCTGTTGCTGGAAGCTATTCCCCTGGTTGTCGATAACTTTCCGGAAACGGTATTCGTTCTGGTCGGCGGCGAACCGGTGCAGGTCCAGGAAAAAAAGTCGCTGGTCGCCAGCCTTGGGGTTGCGGAGCATGTCCTGGTTTTGGGAAAGAGGCCCCTTGAGGAGATGCCGCTATTTATGGAAATGGCCGATATCCTGGCCTCGCCGCGCAACAAAGGGACGAACACGCCGATGAAGATCTACACCTATCTGCAGTCCGGCAGGCCCGTGGTGGCAACCCGTCTCCCCACCCACACCCAGGTGCTGACCGATGAGGTGTCCATGCTGGTTGCACCGACTGCCGCGGACTTTGCCCAGGGAGTGCAGCGCCTGTTGGCCGATCCCGGCTGGGGAGCGACTCTTGGCCGGGCCGGGGCGCAGCTCATCCAGGAGCACTACAGCTTTGCCGGCTTCAAGAATAAAGTGGGGGAGGCTTACCGCCTGATCCGGTCATGATTAAGAAACTACGTCAAACCATTAATGTCCTGAAGTTTGCTATGGGGAGCACCCGGCCCTCCGCCGGTCCGCTGAAGGTTCAATGGGACATCCTATACCGGTGCAATTCCCGCTGTGTAACCTGCGATCGTTGGCAGGAAGTGGAAGGAAAGACGGTCATCCCTTTTGCCAGGGAAAAGCAGTTCCTGGCAGAGCTGGCTGAAATGGGCACCTTCAGTGTGGCCTTCTCAGGTGGGGAACCGTTTCTGCGCAAGGATATCTTTGATCTCATCAGGGAGGCGAAACGGGTCGGTTTGACGACCAGCCTGAACAGCAACGGCCTGCTTATCAACGAAAAAATGGCGGAAAAAATCGTCGCCTCCGGTCTGGACATGATCTATTTCTCTCTGGATGGCGCGACTCCGGAAACCAATGATTATATTCGCGGTGTTCCGGGGAGCTTTGCCAAGACCTTTCAGGCGGTGCGCCTTTTGCGGGAAAAGCGCGGAGCCAAACCGAAGATCTTCATCAACTGCACGGTCAACAACAAGAACGTGGGCGAACTGGTGGAACTGGCTCGGCTTTGCCGGGAGGTCAAGGTGGACGGAGTTACCATGCAGCCTGCCCATAGCTGTGAAGAGATGGATTTCGCCATGCCCCAAGAGCTTAAGCTGGGAGAGGAGAGTATCCCTCTTTTTAAACAGCAGCTCGCTGTATTGTTGCATGAGTTTCGGGACATGTTCCCGATGATGGATGATTATTTTGCCCAGTTCGGTGAGTTTGTCCAGAGTCCGGCGGCCTTGTACAAATACCGTTGCGTGGCCGCCTATACCAGTGTGCAGATCCATCCGAACGGTGATGTCTATTCCTGTCCGGTTGCTTTCGAAAAAATCGGCAACCTTATGGATACCTCCTTCAAGGAGATCTGGTTTTCCCCCAAGGCCGATGAACTGCGGGAAAAGATCAAGAATGGTCACCACCCCATGTGCTGGTTCACTTGTGTGGCGCCGGCGAACATCTTCCTCTCCTATCTCCATCCGTTCAAGCTCTACAAACTATTTCGCCCGGAAATGATAAGGCACATTCTCTACAAAATGGGTGGTTAGCTCAAAGCAATTTTCATTTGCCCATTCTTTATTTTTTGTGTAGTGTTCATATAATGAACGATAACGAAAAAACAGTCGATTCCTACCGCTCTTTTCTTCTCATGTCCGAAATTACCGGCGAGGAGCCTATTTCCCAGCGAGAAATATCACGTCGTCTCGGCATTGCTGTCGGCCTTGTAAACTCATATCTAAAGAATCTCGTTGCTAAAGGGTATGTCAGGGTGAAGGACTTTCCTAGCAACCGCTATGCATATCTGCTGACGCCCCAGGGACTGGCCGAAAAGAGCAGGCTTGCATACCAGCATCTCAGTTATTTCAATAATCTTTACCGAATCGCCCGACAGGAATACCTGGCACTGTTCCATGACCTTCACAGTGCCGGGGTGACTTCAGTAGCGTTCTGCGGAGTCGACGAAGTGGCTGAGGTTGCCTATTTGTCATTGCAGGAGACCGGCCTGGAGTTGACGGCGGTCATGGACGATACTTCGGTAAGAACGTTCTTTTTCACTACGAGTATTGCCACTCTTGACGAGAGCGTAAAGTCCTGTGCTGATCGAATTGTCATTACTTCATTCAAACGAGGTGCTGAGTTACGGGAAAAACTCCTGCAACTTGACGTCAAGCCGGAGCGGATAATCAGTGTGGGGATGAATGCTGCCAATTGATAATCTGGTAAGCATGTATCCACATCTTGGGAGAGAGAGTTGGCCTCAGTAGTGGACGTGATTTTTTCATGAACCTTATTTCGACATCACTTATGAGCGGCCTCGCTACTGCAGTTCGTATCGGAAGCGGTTTCGTTTTGAACAAGATTTTTGCGGTCTACATTGGCCCTGCCGGTCTGGCACTTACCGGCCAGTTCGGGAATTTTGTTTCCATGGTTCTGGGCTTCTCCAACGGCGGTATCAGTAGTGGTATTGTCAAGTACGTGGCCGAATATCGCAATGATCCGGAAAAACGGACCGCGATTTTGAGCACGGCCTTGATCATCACCCTGTGCAGTTCATTTATTCTGTCCATCCTGATACTCATTTTTCATCGCCAGCTTGCTATTCTCCTGCTTAAAAGCGAAAGTTATGCCTCCATTTTTCTCCTCTTCGCCTTGACGTTGACGGTTTTTTCCCTGAACAGCTCTTTGATATCCGTTTTGAACGGTTTCAAGGAGGTCCGTAAATTTATTGCCGTCAACATCGCCACGAGCCTTACCAGCCTTCTCATCACCCTCTTGCTTGTTGTCCTGCTCGGCCTCTATGGGGCTCTTCTGACAGTGGTCCTTTCACAGACGCTGGTCTTTTTCGTGACGATGTTCTTTGTTATGCGCAGTGACTGGTTTCGCTGGGACTCTTTCACCAAGGGGCTCGACAAGGCGAGTTTCACCCGGCTCAGCGGTTTTTCCGCCATGGCTTTAGTCTCTGCGCTGACAGTGCCTCTTTCCCAGATGCTGGTACGAAACTATCTGGTTGATCACCTCTCGCTCGAAGCCGCAGGGCTCTGGCAAGGAGTGTGGCGAATTTCAGAGATGTATCTGATGATTGTCACGACTCCGCTCAGTATTTACTATCTTCCGCGTCTATCTGAAATCAAGGATCGTCTTGAGTTACGCAGAGAAATCTTTTCCGGTTACCGTCTTATCCTTCCCGTTGTTGCGATTCTGGCCCTGGCCATATTTTTTTCCCGGCACATAATCATCCGTATCCTCTTTACCCGGGAATTTAGCTTGATGTCGGAACTCTTTTTATTTCAACTGATCGGTGATTTTTTTAAAGTTGCCAGTTGGCTTATTGCTTACTTGATGGTGGCACAAGCTATGACCAGAATGTTCATGGTTACGGAAATCATTTTCGCGACAAGTTTTGTGCTTTTATCCATGGGTTTTGTTTCCAGATACGGGCTTGTTGGCGTTACCTATGCTTTTGCGATTAACTACCTAGTCTACCTTTTATTGATGCTTTATACCTTCAGAAATCTGCTTAGAGCAGGAAGGGTAGCGTGATGGACAGGCTTCCTCTGGTATCAGTTCTGGTTCCTTGCTATAACCATGAAAAATACGTTATGCGTACCATCGACAGCGTCATGGAGCAGAGCTATCCGAACATGGAGTTGCTGGTAATCGACGATGGTTCGCAAGATAATTCGGTCCAGGTTATCAAGGACTGCGAACTGAAGTGGGGGAAAACATTTCTTGTCGAAGCGCAAGCCAATATGGGGTTATGCAAGACTCTCAACAAGCTTGAAAAGCTGGCTAAAGGGAAATATATCTGCTTCATTGCATCGGATGATTGGATGCTGCCGGAAAAGCTGACAGTGCAGGTGGCCTATCTGGAAGCACATCCCCACATTGGCATGGTTTATAGTGATGCCCTGACCTACTTTGAACAACAGGATAGCCTGCAACACGTTAAATATGCTAAAAATTATCCGTCGGGATGGCTCTTTGATCGTTTGCTTGAAGGTAATTTCATAACTGCCTGCTCAACCATGATCAGGCGTGAGTGCTTTGAAAAAGTAGGATATTTTGATGAATCTGCGATTGCGGAAGATTGGGACATGTGGCTGAGGATTGCCAGAGAATATGAGATTCACTACATTGACGAGCGAACAGTTGTTTACCGGATACATGGGAAGAATACCGTAGATCTCCAGTTCAGCCGCATGATGGAGAGCATGAAAAGCATTTTGCAAAAGTACTGTGCTGACGAAAAAAAGCTTGCCAAGTACTTGCTGGCCATATCATTCCGGGAGCTGCGCTGGTATGCAGGCAAAGACCGGATGCTGGCACGTAAAAAATTCAAGGATCTGGCTCCATATTTTTACCGCCCTGACTATCTGGCCGCAGTCGTAAAATATATTCTTGCCGGGGTTAGACGCCCGGCTGAATGATCGTCCAGATAGACCAGCAGACTGATGAGGATACTAAATTATGCTAAATGCCAAAGTACTTGTAACCGGCTCTGAAGGTTTTATTGGTAGCCACCTGGTGGAAGCATTGCTTGATGAGGGGGCACAGGTCAGGGCCTTTGTTTTGTACAACTACATGAACAGCTGGGGGTGGCTTGACACCTTGAGCAAGGAACAGCTGGAACGAGTCGAGGTGGTTACCGGTGATATCCGCGATCCGTACAGTATCCGGAAGGCCATGGATGGAATCGACATCGTTTTCCATCTTGCGGCCCTGATAGCTATCCCTTACAGTTATGACTCCCCGGAAAGCTACGTAGACACCAACATCCGGGGAACTCTGAACCTGCTGCAGGCCGCCAAGGACTTAGGCTGCGGGCGGGTGCTGGTGACGTCGACCTCCGAAGTTTACGGCACTGCGCGGTACGTGCCAATCGATGAAAATCATCCTTTGCAGGGGCAGTCGCCCTATTCGGCAACAAAGATCGGCGCGGACCGGATTGCCGAGTCATTCTACCGGAGCTTCGGGCTGCCGGTCACTATAGTTCGTCCTTTCAACACCTATGGCCCCAGGCAATCGGCCCGGGCGGTGATCCCGACAATCATTACTCAGCTGCTGTCCGGGCAGCAGGAGATCAAGCTTGGTTCATTGCATCCAACACGTGATTTCGTTTTCGCCAAGGATACCGCCCAAGGGTTCATCGAAATAGCCAGGTCGGCGCAGACTGTCGGGGAAGAGATCAATATCGCCACCCAGAGCGAGATATCTATCGGTGACCTGGTGCGGAAGCTCATCGCTCTCATCAACCCCGCTGCCGTATGTATCTCAGATGATTTGCGGCTGCGGCCCGACAAGAGCGAGGTGGAGCGGTTGCTCGGAAGCAACAGTAAAATACGGCAGCTGACCAACTGGCAGCAGAAATATGACTTCGATGGCGGACTGCAACTTACCGTGGATTGGTTCCGCTCCAGTGGAAACATGGCCAAGTACAAGCCCCACATTTACAACGTCTAGGAGAAGAGCTATGCAGGCAATCATCATGGCAGGTGGCAAGGGGACCAGGCTCAAGCCGTTCACGACCAATATCCCCAAGCCGCTCGTCCCTATAGACGACCTTCCGATCCTCGAAGTGGTGCTGAGGCAACTGAAGTACCACGGCTTTACCGACATTGTCATTACGGTGAACCATCTTTCCGAGCTGATCATGGCCTTTTTCGGCAAAGGGGAGAAGCTGGGGCTGAATATCAGCTATTCCAAGGAGGATGAGCCCCTTGGCACTGCCGGCCCGCTGGCGCTGGTTGAGAAGCTGGACGAAAACTTTCTGGTGATGAACGGGGACCTGTTGACCACCCTCAATTACCGGAACCTGTTCGAATTTCATTTGTCTGCAGGGAACGATGTAACGATTCCGATCTACCAGAAGGAAGTGAAAATAGACTTGGGCGTCCTGGAGGTCGACGAAGACAAATTTGTTGACTACATAGAGAAGCCGACCTATCACTTCAATGTCAGTATGGGGATATACATCTTCAATCGAGGCGTTCTTCGGTATATTGCCAGGAATGAAAAGCTGGACATGCCTGATCTCATCCTGAAACTAAAGGAGCAGCAACAGCAGATCAGGTGTTACCGTGGCGACTATTACTGGCTGGATATCGGCCGGGCCGAGGATTACGAGACGGCTAACGGCATCTTCCAGGATCGCAGAAAGGATTTCCTGCCATAGTCATGGACAAGGTACTGATTTTAGGGATAGGCAGTTTTACCGGCCGGCATTTTCAGGGGATGATTGCCGCGGCCGAATTGGCAGAACGGTTCGAATTCGTCGGCGTTGACAGACAGGAAACCGCGGCACCATTTCGTTGCCTGGTTCGGCCCGGATTTACCTATTCGTTGATAGAGGAACTTCTGGTTGCCGAACGGCCTGACTATATTGTGAACCTGATCGGATCACCTCTGGCGGTGAACTATGAGGAGCTGCTTTATGTCAATGCCGGTATTACCAAGGATATCTGCGATGCTTTGCTGCGGCTCGCCTTGCCGGTGAAGAAGTTGCTGGCAATCGGTTCGGCAGCCGAGTATGGCCACCCTGAAGATCTCCCGCTGACAGAGACGAGCAGTCTTAATCCGGTCAATGACTATGGACTTGTCAAGGTGATCCAGAGCCAGTATTGCCGTTTCTATTGTCAGGTGCATGGCCTTCCGGTCACTGTCGCCAGGACCTTCAATATCCTCGGGCCCGGAATGCCGGCAAACCTCTCGATCCCGTCGTTTATTAAGCAGCTTATTCGGGGCGAAAAAACCCTTAGGACCGGTAACCTGGATACCAAGAGGGATTATCTTGATATCGCCGATGTGGTGCGGGCATATTGGCATATTTTGTTGCGCGGTGACGGCGGAGAGATCTACAACGTCTGCAGTGGTGAATCGGTTGCCATCCGGACAATCCTGGATTTTCTCATTGCCAGATCGGGAAGTTCTCCGCAGATTACAATCGACGGGACTCTTGTCAAGGCTCAGGATATTGCCGACAGTTTCGGTGCCAACCTAAAGCTTGCCGATCTTGGCTGGTGCCGGGAAAGGGACATCTATCAGACTCTGTCAGAAATGCTGGAAATATCGGGGAACCTGTGAAGGCTATACGTAACATCCTGTTTCTCGGAGATCCCTATTCAGGATATGAGGGGTTCTTTGCCAAACATTTGCGGGCAAAGCATCCGGTGCGGATCGACATGCTGAGCCTGATTCGGGAGAAGCCTCTCACCTGGCAGGAGCATGAGGATTATTTTGACACGGTGCATTTCCCAAATCTGGTCAATGCACGCGGTTCGGCACAGCACAAAAAATCGACGTTGGCACGCTATGGCGAGATTCTGCGCACCATACGTGAGCTGCCTGACTACGATGTTTGCCACGTGCAGATGTTTTCCTCGCATAAGGCGCTGCTACTCCCTTTCCTGCGCAAAAAGTGCCGCAAGCTGCTGGTTTCCTTCTGGGGCAGCGATGTCAACAAGACCAAGGGAATGGCAATCGCTCTGCAGAAATTCGGCCTTGGCTACGCTGATCTGGTGACCTTCCAGACTGAAGTTTTAAAGGAGACGTTTCTGCGTAAATACGCTGTCGCGGATGAGCCGCGGCTGCGAACAGTGCACCTAGGTTTATACGTCTTAACGCTGTTGCGTGAACTGATCGTCCAGCAGGCAGACCGTCAGGAAATAAGGCAATCTCTGGGGATACCTGCTGACAGCATCTGTGTCACCTGCGGTACCTATGCTGTGCCGGACCAGAATCACCAGACGATCATCGAGCAGATTGAAGGAAATCGCCACCGGCTGCCGGCTAACCTGCACCTGCTTTTCCCGATGACCTACGGCGACCCGGGATATCGTGCCACCGTTGTAGAAAGGCTGCGTCAGTCAGGACTTTCCTTCACGGTCTACGATACGTTCCTGAGCGATGAACAGATTGCACGGCTCTGGTATGCCTCTGACATCCTTGTCCAGGTGCTGAACAAGGATGCTTTTAGTGGTGCGACTCAGGAATGCCTTTATGTTGGAAACATAGTGATAACAGGTAGCTGGCTCTCGTATAACATATTGAAAGATCGAGGGGTCAGATTTGTTGAAGTCGATGATTTGACGCAACTGGGTGACAGGCTTGCCCTGACCTTGGACAATATGGCGCAACTCAAACGGGAATTTGCCGCCAACTCGGATATTATCTGGCAGTTATCCAGCTGGGAGCATGTTATTAATAATTGGGTTGAGCTTTATACCGAGTAATCAACAATCGGAGCGGGTACAGTAATGATCGTAATCATCGACTATGGGATGGGAAATGTCGGCTCAATCCGGAACATGCTGCTCTGGATCGGGGCAAAGGCATGCATTTCCGCCGATCCGGAGGTCATCAGTCAGGCCGATAAGCTGATCCTGCCGGGGGTAGGCGCTTTTGATAACGGCATGCGCAATCTGAATGATCTGGGGTTGGTTACGCTGCTAACCGAGCTGGTAATTGGCCAAAAAAAGCCATTACTCGGCATCTGTCTGGGCATGCAACTACTCGGCAATAGAAGCGAGGAAGGGAGCCTGCCGGGTCTGGGGTGGATCGATGCCGAGACCGTACGCTTCAGGTTCGACGATGAGCACGCTCACCTGAAAATCCCCCACATGGGGTGGAACTCGGTACGCCTGGAAAAAGAGAGTCTTCTGTTTCGGAATTCAAACGCGGAAGAACGATTCTATTTTGTACATTCTTACCACATGGTCTGCCGCGAGCGAGGGGATATTCTCACCGAGACGACATATGGCTTCGATTTTGTCTCGGCGGTTGAGCGGGGAAGCATCCTGGGTGTCCAGTTCCATCCGGAGAAGAGTCACAAGTTCGGCATGAAACTCATGCAACACTTTGTGGAGACAGTCTAGCATGTTAACTACACGGATGATACCGTGCTTGCTTCTGAGGAATCAGGGGCTGGTAAAAACGGTTAAATTCAAGGATCCCCGGTATGTCGGCGATCCGATCAACGCCGTCAGGATTTTTAATGCCAAGGAGGTCGATGAGCTTACCTTCCTTGATATCACCGCTACGGTTGAAAAACGGCCGCCACAGTTCAAGCTGCTCTCCGAGATTGCTGGCGAGTGTTTTATGCCGCTGGGGTATGGTGGGGGTATCAGGACTGTAGAGGATATCAGAGAAATACTCAGCGTTGGCATGGAAAAGGTTATCATCAATAGTTATGCAGTGGAAAATCCGGCATTTATCCGCCAGGCCGCTGATCTGTTCGGCAGCCAGAGCGTTGTTGTCTCAATGGATGTGAAACGAACTTTCTTCGGAAAATATGAACTCTATACCCACGGAGGTAAGAAGCCAACCGGACGCGATCCGGTGAGTTTTGCTGTTGAGATGCAGCAAATGGGGGCCGGGGAATTGTTCCTGAACTCAATTGACCGCGACGGCACCATGCAGGGGTACGATATCGACTTGATCAAAAAGGTGACCGAATCAGTTTCCATCCCGGTTATAGCTTGTGGAGGAGCCGGAGGGCTCGATGATTTCGCGGATGCAGTTGATAAGGGGGGGGCGTCGGCGGTAGCTGCCGGGAGTTTTTTCGTTTTCCAGGGAAAGCATCGCGCGGTGTTGATCAGTTTCCCCAGTCCTGAAGAGTTGCAGCGAACGTTTGAGCGCTAGGGAGCATTCAGTGAGGATTTTGAAATGACTAGAAAATATCAGGTCTGTACACATTGCATCATGGATACGACTGATGCGGATATCCGCTTTGATGAAAACGGAGTATGTAATCATTGTCACGATTACGAACGTGTGGCGAAAAGAAAGCTTTTTTCAGAGGCCGAAGCGCGACTCAAGCTGAATCAGATTGTCGACAAGATAAAAAATGATGGCCAAGGTAAGGAGTACGATTGCATCATCGGCCTTTCCGGCGGGGTTGACAGCTCCTATCTGGCCTTGCAGGCAAAAAAAATGGGGTTGCGGCCACTGGCCATTCACTTCGACAATGGTTGGAACTCTGAACTATCGGTCAAGAATATCGAAAATATCGTCAAAACACTCGGATTTGACCTCTACACATATGTCATTGATTGGGAGGAGTTTCGTGATCTGCAGGTTTCGTTTTTCAAGGCATCGGTTATCGATATCGAGGTGCTCACCGACAATGCCATATTCGCGTCCCTCTACAAGATTGCCCGGGAAAGGAATATCCACTACCTGCTGAATGGCCAGAACATCGTCACCGAAGCGGTAATGCCTAAAAGCTGGGTACACATGAAAAGCGACCTGAAGAACATAAGGGCCATTCAGAAAAGATTCGGCAGCAAAAAGATCAAGAGTTTTCCGACCATCAGCCCTTGGAAAATGCTTTACTATCAGGTAACGGGTGTGCTGAAGCCGGTCTGTCTGCTGGATTACCTCCCTTACAACAAGACAGAGTCAATGAAAACACTGGAAGATGAGCTGGGGTGGAGGTATTACGGTGGCAAGCATTATGAGTCGATTTTTACCAAGTTTTATCAGGCATATGTTTTACCCGTCAAATTCAATGTAGACAAGCGCAAGGCACATCTGTCCAGCCTGATCTGTTCGGGGCAGATGACCAGGGAAGAGGCGCTCACGATCATGGAGGAGCAGTTGTACCCCACCGATGAATTGCGCCGGGACCGCGAGTATGTCATCAAGAAGCTCGGACTTTCTGAGGGGGAGTTCGAACAGATCATGAAGCTTCCGGTCAGGTCTCATCTGGATTATCCTTCCAGCGCACCGCTTTATGCTGCACTGGAGCGGACATACAGGAAGTTAAAACGCAGATAGGAGAAGAGTCATGTTGAAATTTGCACTCGTCGGTTGCGGTCGCATAGCAAAAAAACACGCTGAAATCCTTGGTGAGCGCCAACTGAAAAACTCATGCCTTGTCGCTGTTTGCGATACAAACGCGGAAAAGGCCAGATATTATGGTGAGAAATACGGGGTTCCCTGGTTCACCGACATGCACGAGATGATGCGGCATTCAGGGGGTGAGATTGATGTCTTGACGATATTGACCGAGAGCGGCAATCACGCAGCCAACACTCTGGAGCTCGCTCCTTACGGAAAGCATATTGTTGTGGAAAAACCCATGGCATTGACGCTCGAAGACGCGGATGCAATGATTCGCGCCTGTGACGCAGCTGGTATCAAGCTTTTTGTTGTAAAGCAGAACAGGTATAACTATCCTGTGCAAAAGCTCAGGGAGGCATTGGAGAAGGGACGCTTCGGCAAGCTGGTAATGGGGACAGTCAGGGTCCGCTGGTGCAGAACCCAGGAGTATTATGATCAGGACAAATGGCGAGGCACCTGGGCCATGGATGGGGGCGTGTTTACGAATCAGGCGAGCCATCATATTGATCTGCTGGAATGGATGCTGGGAGTCCCTGAATCGGTTTACGCCAAGTCCGTAACAGCCCTGGTCAATATTGAAACCGAAGATACCGGCGTGGCTATTATCAAGTTCTGTAACGGCGCTTTGGGAGTAGTTGAAGCTACTACAGCCGTACGTCCCAAAGACCTGGAAGGATCTATCTCTAT